>CAZNRK010000027.1:18693-26240 GCA_964575435.1 uncultured Bacteroides sp. | reverse complement strand
TTTTTTATATCGTTCACCTCGGAGGGCGAGGGCGCCCCTTCCTCGACAAACCCTTCATTTTTTGTAATTTTGCGGGGTAAAAATTTTGATGTTCAATGAATAAATTTTTAATTGGTTTTGTGGCTCTGGCCTTGGCTCTGTGTGTATCGTCTTGCGAGAAGGAGGAAAACGTGTTTCTCATCGTCACAGACCCTCTGGCAGCACAGTGCACTGACAACGGCGTATGGAGCGCTTGCTACTCCAACACCTCGGGCTTTGACCTTGACGGCATACATTTCAGCCACTTCGGCGCCACTGAGCCTTATGAGCAATGGCGAGGCTTCTGCCCCTCCACGGTGCGCGACACCAAGGAATACGACACCGACGAATGGGTTGAGCATCAGTGGGCTACGATTGCCGGCCACTCGGCTCGCGGCAAC
This sequence comes from uncultured Bacteroides sp., assembly GCA_964575435.1. Classification (GTDB taxonomy): domain Bacteria; phylum Bacteroidota; class Bacteroidia; order Bacteroidales; family Muribaculaceae; genus CAG-873. Next base: position 25,821 of record CAZNRK010000027.1, on the reverse strand, counting down.
TTTGAGGCTGCATATCTGGTGGCTTACTGGGACGGCATGCTCGTGGATGACGGCACCAACACCACAGGGCTGCCCGGTTCTAATTCTTGTGTGGTGACCGGCACAGACGGCATCACCTTCATGCCCTACGACGTATACGTCAGCAACACCACCTGGGGCTACTACGCGATGAAAAACGGCACGCCTTTCTCGAAGGCCTTCACCGGCGAGGATTGGTTTAAACTCACCATTACGGGCTATCGCAAAGGCCTGGTGACCTCATCTGTTGATGTGATGTTGGCCGAAAAGGGTTACATCAATCCCGACTGGATCAAGGTGCGCCTCAGCAGGCTCGGACTGGTGGATATGATGGTCTTTGATCTCTCCTCTTCCGACACCGGCGAGTGGGGCATCAACACTCCCACTTTCTTCTGCATCGACGCCCTCCACATGCACTGATGGCAACCACTGTGCGCCAAATCATCACTCAGATGCGCTCGCAGCTGACTCCGGCGGTGGGCGAAGGCGAAGCTCGAGCTATGGCCGAGATCATCGTGGAGGACACCACCGGCCTCTCCCGCACAAAAATTCTCACAAATCCCGACTACGAGCTTACCCCTGAGAGCGAGGCCAGAATCACAGAGGTAACGGAGCGGGTAGTCAGCGGTCAGCCCGTGCAGTACGCCCTCGGACAGGCGCAGTTTCGAGGCCGAACCTTTAAGGTGCAGCCCGGTGTACTGATTCCGCGCCCGGAGACGGCTCAGCTGGTTGATCTGGTCATTGACCAAACAGGAGGCCGCTCTGACCTGCGCGTCCTGGATGTGGGGTCGGGCTCAGGGTGCATAGCATGCTCTTTGGCCCGAGATTTACCATTTGCCTGCGTTACCGCTCTTGATATCAACCCCATAGCCGTGGACCTAACCCGAGAAAACGCCGGATTGCTTGGGGTGAAGGTTGATGTTGTGCAAGGCGATATTCTTGATTACAGCACCGGATTGCCGGGGACCGACGACTATGATATCGTGGTGAGCAATCCGCCCTATGTGCTCCCCCGCGAGAGCGCGGAAATGGATGCACGGGTGCTTGATTATGAACCATCGGATGCTCTGTTCGTCCCGGATTCCGACCCTCTGCTCTTCTATCGCACCATCGCTAAAAAGGCATGGACAAGGATGCCGGCAGGCGGTCGTATTTATTTTGAAATCAACCCATTATGCGCTTCCAGCATGCAAGCCCTGATGCAGGATATCGGCTATCGGGAGGTGGATCTCCAGCGGGATTTCCGGGGTAAAACACGTTTTCTGACATGCTCTCACCCTTGAGGCCCGAACAGGCTTTTGAACGGCTGCAAAACATCTGTGCCCGTGCTGAAATCTCCACCGGCGAGGCGCGCCAAAAGCTATACCGCATGGGCATCACCGGGGCGCAGGCTCAGGAGATGATCCGAAGACTTGTAGAGGCGCGGTTTATCGATGACGTGCGGTTTGCCGGGGCTTTCGTACGCGAGAAGGTGAAATTTGCCCGTTGGAGCATGGGTAAGGTCAGGCAGGCGCTTGTGGCAAAAGGGGTTGGACGTGACATCATCACCGCCGCCCTGTCGGAAATCGCCCCCGAGGATGAGGAAGCGAACCTGCTCAGGATGCTCGAAGTGGCGGTGAGCAATTGTCCCGAGCGCCTCACCCACCCTACTCTGCGCAAGAAGCTCTTTGCTGCTGCCGTGCGCCGCGGCTTCCGTCCGGCAGCAGTTGCAGCCGCCCTCCGCACACTCACACAGCCCTAACCCACTGCTTCGTAAACAAAACAACTACGGATTTCACGGTTAACACGGATTTTTTGAGGTTTTAAATACATTTATTCAAAAAAAATTTTGGCTGTGTAAACTTTTTAGTTAACTTTGCGGTTGAAAATCTAAAGAAATGGCAAATAGAGTAATCAAATTTTACAAAACCTACTTCCAATAATTTTATATTACTCAAGCCCCTCAGACTAAAAAGAAAATAGCCCAGACTCTTGTATGGATTCAGCAAGTTGATAGATTGCCTGTATCTATTTTAAGGAGTATCGAGGGGGTAAAGGGGCTTTTTGAAATCAGGATTGAGGTTGGAGGCAACATTTTCAGGATATTTTGCTGCTTTGATAAGGGAAATCTTGTGATACTTTTCAACGCTTTTCAAAAGAAAGCCCAAAAAACGCCACAAAAGGAAATCGATAAAGCACAAAAATTAATGAACGAATATTTTAAAGACACGCATTATGGAAATGAATAAAGTTGATAAAATTTTGGCATGTGAAACTCTTGAGGAATTGCTTGATGTGGAATATGGCCAAAAGGGCACTCCTGAAAGAGAGGCCTTTGAAGAAGAAACTCGCGCGTTTTGTCTTGCGGAAACACTAAAAGAGGAACGGCTACGGGCAGGTCTGACACAGGAACAACTTGCTGAGAAAATCGGCACTAAAAAGACATATATTTCGCGATTGGAAAATGGCAAGGCAGACGTGCAACTAAGCACGCTTTTTCGTATTTTTGAAGGGTTGGGCAGAAGAGTGTGCCTAACCATCCTATAAAGATTAGGACACTGTCGCGGGGTTTGCGCGGATTTTTTAAATAGGATATAGTAGGGTCGCATCATGGTGCGTCCGATACCACCCCAAACCCAACAAACTGGAGTACAGTATAACAACGGGGTTTTAAAACATAATTAATTGATTATTAGGTGTTTGCACCAGATTTAGCTAATTCTCAACCCTTTGTAGGGTCACCACTTGTGGCGACGGGTGACCGAGATGTCAAGGTAATCAGTCGCCACGAGTGGCGACTCAACAACCTCTAATCCGTTTAATCCACAGAATTCGTAGTTTATTGTCAACCGGGCAAGGAGGCCCCGGGGGGATTTTTGGTTAAAGAAAAATAAAAGTAGGCGGAGGGGATGGCGAGTCGGAATTTTTTCCGTAACTTTGCCGTAATTACTGATTACCAATCAACACACCATCTATAAATGAAAAAACTGAATCTACTGACAGCCCTTTGCGCCGGCGCCGTACTTCTATCGGCTTCGTCGTGCATTAAAAGTGACAACGATGACATGCAGGTCTACCAGACCCTGTCGTCATACTTCAACGTCTACACCAACCCCAACGGCACCCAGCAGGAATTCTCTTCCGGAGTGACTTACGGCATCAACTATAACCTCTCTCAGAGCACGGCCGTGGTCAGCATCACCGGCATCAAGGTGCCCGGTGGCTCTACATACCCCTCGCTGAGTTTCGCCAACTTGAAATTCACCACCGACGCTGAGGGCCTCTGGCGCAAAATCAACGTTCCCTTCCCTACCCCTTACGAGTCGGGCTTCTCTCTGAATTTCAGCAACTTGGTGCTCAATGTGGCCGACCGCAACATCGCCGGCATCTACAGTCCCGCCACGGTCATTAGCTACAACATCGGCGACTGGACCGTGAATTCCTTCCCCGAACTCTATCTGACCGAGGGCACTCCCGTGGTCACCTCCGACGAGGGCACATTTGATCCCGGCACGGATCCTGCACCTTACAGCCTGAGCTTCGATCCCGAAAAGCAGCTCTGCACGATCACCATCGAGGGTATGCAATTCGCACAAGCTATGCCGGCACAGAATATGCGATTCAAGGACATCCCCTTCACCGTGACCGGTGATGCTATCACCATAGCCTCAAACGAGCCCTTCACCCCCTACACCGTAAGCGGCTCAAACACAGAGGTGCCCTTCACTCGCGGCCAGATCAGCAACTTCCGTGCCTTCTTCTTCTCAAACAACGGAGTGAAGATTAGCTTCGACTTCACCATGGGTGGAAAAACCTTCAAGGCTGAGATTAACTCTCTATACAACAAGTGATTATCACTCTATAAGCATCACGGCCGGGCGCCGCGGGGACATGGTTCCTGCAGCTCCCGGCTTGGCTATAATATAAAGTATGTGTGAATTATGAGTGCACGACGTATCACCATTCAGGGCGTAGAGGGGTGCTTCCACGATGCCGCTGCCAGGGAATATTTCGCCGGAGCTGAGGTCGAAACCATCCCCTGCGACACCTTTCCTGACCTTTTCGAGGCCATGACTCTCGATGCCTCGCTTCTGGGCATCGTGGCCATCGAAAACACTATCGCCGGCAGCATCCTTCCCAACCACGAACTCCTGCGCAACAGCAACCTCCGCATCATCGGCGAGCACAAGATGCGCATCTCTCACGTGCTCTGCGCCCTCCCCGGCCAGAAGATCGACGAGCTTACGGAAGTGAACTCCCACCCCATGGCGTTGATGCAATGCGAGCAATATCTGCGTCGGCACCCCAACCTGAAGATGATCGAAAAAACCGACACCGCCGGTTCTGCTCGCGAGATTGCCACTTCCGCTCTCAGGGGCCATGCTGCCGTGTGTGGCGAATATGCCGCCGAGCTCTACGGCCTTGAGATCCTGGAGCGAGGTATTGAGACCAACAAACGCAATTTCACCCGATTTTTGGTCGTGGCCGACCCCTTGACGGCCTCCGAGGTGGGACCGAAGGAGACCGAGGTCAACAAATCCTCAATAGTCTTCACCCTCCCGCACACCCACGGGGCGCTCTCTAAGGTACTGACTATCTTATCGTTCTACGACATTAACCTCTCCAAAATCCAGTCAATACCCATCATCGGGCGCGAGTGGGAGTACAGGTTTTTTGTAGATCTGACCTTTGATTCGCCGGTAAGATACCACCAAGCCATCGATGCCATCCGCCCCCTTATCAATGATTTCAAAATCCTCGGCGAATACCGCGAAAGCGAAGCAGCCCCATTGCACGCCTGAATCCTCTGATATGAAAGAAATTACGCCGGCCCGACGTGTGGCCACAGTCAATGAATATTACTTTTCGCGCAAGCTCAAGGAGGTGGCGCGCCTTAATGCCGAGGGCAAAGACATTATCTCGCTCGGCATTGGCGGCCCCGACCGGATGCCGGCCCCGGAGGTCGTGGATGAGCTCTGCCGGGCAGCGCAGAGGCCTGATTCCCACTCCTATCAGCCCTTCGGTGGCCTTCCTGAGCTGCGCCGGGCCTACGCTGACTGGTACGCCCGTTACTATGGAGTCCACATCGATCCGGCCACCGAGCTGCAGCCCCTGATAGGCTCGAAAGAGGCTGTGATGCACGTATCGCTGACCTTTCTCAATCCCGGCGACGGCGTGCTCGTGCCCAATCCCGGCTATCCCACTTACACCTCAGCCTCGCGTCTTGTCGAGGCCGAGGTTTTCCCCTATGATCTAAAAGAAGATACAGGCTGGATGCCTGATTTCCAAGCGCTTGAACGCCTACCTCTGGAGCGCATCAAGCTCATGTGGGTCAACTATCCCCATATGCCCACCGGAGCGCAGGCCTCAATGGAGGTGTTTGAGCGCCTGGTGGCTTTTGGCAAGAAGCACGGCATCGTAATCGTCCACGACAACCCCTACAGCTTCATTCTTAATGACCACCCGCTGAGCCTGCTTCAGGTTGAAGGCGCCAAGGACATCGCCATTGAGCTTAACTCTCTGAGCAAGAGCCACAACATGGCCGGTTGGCGCATGGGTGTGGCCATATCCAATCCCACGTTTATTCAGTGGCTGGTGAAGGTGAAGAGCAATGTGGATTCTGGACAGTTCAAGCCTGCCATGTTGGCCGCTGTCAAGGCTTTAGCCCTACCGGATGAATGGTATGCAGAGCTTAACGCCGAATACAGGCGCCGGCGTGTGGTGGCTGAGCAGATTATGACGGCTCTGGGATGTGCTTTCCGACCGGAGCAGCGCGGCCTCTTCCTTTGGGGACGCATCCCCGACTCCCTCTCCGGAGCCGAAGAACTCACCGAGCGTGTGCTGCATCAGGCACGGGTCTTCATCACTCCCGGCTTCATCTTTGGCAGTGGAGGCGAGCGATATATCCGCATCTCGCTCTGCGCGCCCGTTGAAAAGCTCCAAGAAGCCCTGAGCAGAATCAAAGCCCTAACTCCGAACCCCTAATTTGGGAGTTGTCGAGGGCGGGCCGACCGCCACCTCCCAGTCAGACAAACAAACTACTAACTCCTCACTCCTAACTATAATGACTGATCTTCTTCCGCTTTTTCCCGGTTTGGACAAACCGCAATCAATGATAATCGCCGGCCCCTGCAGTGCAGAGACCGAAGAACAAGTGCTCACTACCGCCCGAGCCCTGCACGAGTATGGCATCAAGATTTTTCGCGCCGGCATTTGGAAGCCGCGCACTCGTCCCGGAGGCTTTGAGGGCGTGGGTCCGGAGGGCTTGCCGTGGCTTGTAAAGGTGAAAGAGCTCACGGGCATGCGTACGGCCATCGAGGTGGCAACCCGCGCCCACGTCGAGGCCGCCCTGGATGCAGGAGTTGATCTGCTCTGGATCGGAGCCCGCACCTCGGCCAATCCTTTTGCCATGCAAGAAATCGCCGATACTCTCCAAGAGCGCGGCGCCGATGTGGCCGTGTTGGTCAAGAATCCCGTCAACCCCGACCTGGAGCTTTGGATCGGGGCTCTGCAGCGCATATATAACGCCGGAATCCGCCGGCTCGGAGCCATCCACCGTGGCTTTACGGCCTACGGCAAGCACCTATACCGCAACATGCCCCAGTGGCGCATCCCCATCGAGCTGCGCAGGCGCTATCCCAACCTCCCTATCATCTGCGATCCCAGCCACATCGGCGGCAAACGCGAGCTGGTAGCTCCCCTCTCGCAGCAGGCTATGGACATGGGCTTTGACGGCCTCATCATCGAGAGCCACTGTGACCCCGACTGTGCCCTCTCTGACAAAAGCCAACAGATCACCCCCGAGGTGCTTAACTTTATAATTAATACTCTCGTGCTCCGCTCCGAAAACACTACCACAGAAAATCTCACCCTTCTGCGTCAGCAAATCGACTCTCTGGACAACGAACTCCTGGAGGTGCTTAACCGACGCATGCAGGTGAGCCGCGACATCGGTCAATATAAAAAAGAACACCGCATGCCCATCCTACAGACCTCACGCTACGACTCCATTATGAACTCACGCGTCCAGCTCGCCCAGGAGATGGGGATGAGCGCTGATTTCATGCGTGCTGTGCTTTCGGCCATCCACGAAGAGTCTGTGCGCCAGCAAGTTGAGGTCTTTAACGACCG
>CAZNRK010000027.1:4033-18593 GCA_964575435.1 uncultured Bacteroides sp. | reverse complement strand
AAAATCCGTTTAATCCGCGTAATCCGTAGTTTTTTCTATTTAATACCCTGTTCTCCTGTACTCTTGTTGAGATATCCTGCGAAATCCGTAGTTTTTTAAATGTCACGCGCGGGCCGCACGTGACCTCCCAGTCATGGGGAACGGACGCACAATGGGGCGTTTTTACATACTGCTAACATGAAAATTCTTATTCTTGGAGCCGGCAAAATGGGCTCATTCTTTTGCGATCTGCTCTCCAAAGACCACGACGTGGCCATCTACGACATCGACCCCGAGAAGCTACGCTTCACCTTCGGTTGTCGACGCTTCACTTCCGATGAGGAGATTCGGGAGTTCGCCCCGGAGCTCGTGATCAATGCCGCTACCGTCAAATACACCCTTGAGGCTTTCCGTCATGTGCTCCCGCTCATTCCCCCGGGGTGCATCATCAGCGACATCGCTTCGGTAAAAACCGGTCTGCCGGAATTTTACTCCCAAGCGGGCCACCCCTTCGTCTCCACCCACCCGATGTTTGGTCCCACCTTTGCCTCCCTCTCTAATCTGGCCAACGAAAATGCCATCATCATCACCGAGGGCGACCACCTGGGGCGCGTTTTCTTCCGTGACCTCTATCGCAGCCTGGGCCTCCACATCGAGGAATACTCATTCCGGGAGCATGACCTTACCATCGCATATTCCCTTTCAATTCCCTTTGCCTCCACCTTGGTCTTCGCATCTATAATGAAGCACCAGGACGCCCCGGGCACCACCTTCAAGCGCCATTTAGCCATCGCCCACGGCCTGCTCGGCGAGGACGATTATCTCCTGACTGAAATCCTCTGCAACCCCAACACCCCCGCGCAGCTCGAGCGCATCCAAGCTGAACTCTCCACACTTCAGACCCTCGTGGCCAACCGCGACACCGCCGGACTCCGCTCCTACCTCTCCAAGATCCGCTCAAACCTCAAATAACCCTCCCTACTTCGTCTGAAACGAGATTATTTACTTCCGCTACGCTGACTAAGTTTGTCGGGGGTAGGGGAAAATTTGCGGGATTTGGAATTTGTTTGTATCTTTGTGTGAATTTTTTTGACACTTATACCTATGATAAAAAATATACTTGTGGCCGCGGCGCTGGCTCTCGGGAGTTTTGCACCGGCTCATGCTGAGGATCTGGTGATTATCCACACCAATGACACCCACTCGCTCATCGACCCCGCTGCTGACGACGGCATGGGGGGCGTTGGGCGCCGCAAAGTGCTGATCGACAGCATCCGGGCCCGCCATCCCCGGACCTCGCTTCTGGTCGACGCGGGCGATGTGGTGCAAGGCACTCTATTCTTTAACCTCTATTTTGGCGAGGTTGAGGAGAAACTGATGAACGCTCTGGGCTATGACATCCGCATCCTCGGAAATCACGAGTTTGACAACGGCCTGGAGGCTCTGGCCAAGAATCTGCAGGGAGCGGAGGCCACTTTGTTGTGCACTAACTATCAATTTCAAGGCACTCCGCTGGAGGGCACTTTCAGCCGTTACACCATCAAGGAGGTGGGAGGCAAGCGCATTGGCTTTATTGGCATCAACCTCCAGCCTCAGGGCATGATTTCTGAGCGCAACTATCAAGGCATGGGCTACACCGACGCTGTGGAGGCGGCCAACCTTACTGCTAAGTATCTGAAAGACATTGAGATGGTGGATGCCGTGATCGCCCTCACGCACATCGGATATGAGGACACCACGCCCAACGACCCGGGCCTTGCGGCTGCCTCCTCTGACATCGATATCATCATAGGCGGCCACAGCCACACGGCCATCGACCCCTCCACCGGGAAATATCCCTCTACCTTCCTAAATGCCGAGGGCCGTCCTGTGCTGGTGGCTCAGACGGGCAAGGATGGCAAATATATCGGCGAGATTAAGATCAACCTCGACAGCCTGGGCCTTGGTGCCACCCCTCGCTCACGGTTAATAGCCGTTGACAGCCGTCTGGACTCGCTCGTCGGGCCTGAAATCGAGGAAATCATGGCTCCCTATCGCGCTAACGTCGAGGCTCTGAATTCGCGCTACATTGCTTCAGTGCCCCATGACATAGCTCACCGCTCGCCGGAGTTGATGAATTTCACCGTGGACTTCATCGAGGCCGTGGGACGCGAAATGGTGCCGGACCTTGACTTGGCTATCGCCAACAAGGGCAGTCTGCGCCACGCTGTGCCGAAAGGGCAGATCAGTGAGGGTGAGGCAATTACGCTTATGCCGTTCTTTAATCGCATCCAGGTCGTGGAACTCAAGGGCGACCGCCTGATTGAGGTCTTTGACTCTATTGCAGCCAAGGGGGGCAACTCCGTATCGGCCAACGTCCGGGCCGAATTTGACCGAGAGGCCAAAACTTGCCCCGTGCTCTTGATCTCCGGCAAGCCCATCGACCCCGAGCGCACCTATAAAATTGCCACAAATGACTATCTGAGCCAGGGAGGCGATTTCATGACCGGTTTCACCTACGGCACGGTCATCGCCGAGAGCCCCAATTACCTCTTCACCGACTTTGTGGAGTATCTGAAAAAGAAAAAGAAACTATCCGCCTCGCCAAAGCCCCGAATGGTGCCCGCGGGGAATAAAAAATAACAACATTCAGCTGATTTTGAGACCGGAACCTCGAAAATCCGCACAAAGCCCTCAATTCTGAAACCTAAAACCTAAAACCTCATAATGAACTTCTCTTACCTTCTGATCTTGGCTTCTATGATCTTCGGTGGCTACTCCGCCGCGGCCCAACAGGCCCAACTGATGCCTAAAACCCAGACCCCGCAGGCCCGGGAGTGGGTTGATTCGGTCTATAATTCTCTCACCGACCGCCAGCGCATCGAGCAAATCGTATTCATGCACCTTTCGCCCGAAAGCGACAAGCACGTTTGGGATAAATACTACGGCCGTCAGGATTTCGGAGGCGTGCTCCTTGGCCACGGCTCTGTGGAGCAATACGCCAAATCAATCAATTACATCCAGAGTGTGGCCCGCGTGCCGGTAATTGTGACTCTCGACGGGGAGTGGGGTCTGTCGATGCGTATGCCGCAAGCTCCGCGTTTCCCTCACAACCAGGGCCTGGGGGCTATCCGCGACACTCGTCTGCTCTATGAATACGGTCTGGAAGTGGCTCGCGAATGTCGCCTGATGGGTATTCATGTCAATTTCGCCCCGGATGCCGATGTAAATTCCAACCCGAGAAATCCGGTGATCGGTTACAGGTCGTTTGGCGAGGATCCCCGCCGTGTGGCTGAATGTGTCACGGCTTACTCTCTTGGCCTCGAAGACGGCGGTGTGCAATCCGTGGCCAAGCATTTTCCCGGCCATGGCGACACGGAGACCGACTCGCACAAAGCCCTCGCTACAGTCGACCATTCCAGACAAACCCTGCAGGAGGTAGACCTTGTGCCGTTTGTCGACTATATTGACCACGGCCTCTCAGGGGTAATGGTGGGCCACATTGCTGTGCCTGCCCTTGACCCTTCAGGCACTCCCGCCTCGCTCTCCAAGCTCATCACCACCGATCTGCTGCGCAAGAAACTGCGCTTCAAGGGCTTGATCTATACCGACGCCCTGGGCATGAAAGGGGCTGACGTTGAGGGCGGAGGCAATAACGCAGTCGACGCTCTTCTGGCCGGCGCAGATGTCCTGCTCTCTCCTCGTGATCCTGACCATGTAGTGGATGCCATCGTCAAGGCTATCGCCTCGGGTAAGGTCTCGCAAGAGGTTGTGAAAGAGAGATGTAAGAAAATCCTTGCTTATAAGTATGCCCTGGGGCTGGCTGATTATCACCCGACTGAAATCGAAGGACTGGAGCAACGGCTTAACAGCCCCGAGGCTGATGCCGTGAACCGCAAACTGGCGGCCGCCTCTATGACATGCCTGGTGAATCGCGACAACACTCTCCCCCTCTCCGACCTGGGTCACCGCAGCATCGCAGTGGTGAATATCGGAGCCGAAAAGGATAATACTTTCACCCAATATTGCCGCCGATACGCCTCTGTAGCCGTATTCTCCACCGAGGGCGAGCTCAGCGCCTCCACCCTGGAGCAGCTCAAGCGCTACGACACCGTTATCGCGGCCGTCTACAACGACAAATCCTCCTCCATATCCGCTCTGAAACAACTCTCGGGGTTGAAGTGCACTCTTGTGGGGGCTTTTATGGTCAATGCTTATAAGATGGCAAAATTCCGCGCTTCGCTGCCTGCTCTTTCGGCTCTGTTGCTGGCCTACGATGACACCTTCTATACTCAATGCTACGCGGCGCAGGCTCTTTTCGGGGGCATACGCGTCGACGGCAGATTGCCCGTTAACCTCTCGGGCATCGCATCAATGGGTCAGGGCATTGAAATCGATAAAACACGCCTTGGCTATACCTCTCCTGAGGTCGAGAACATGCGTCCGGAACTCACGGAAAAAATTGACTCCATAATCCTCGACGCCATCGCCGAGGGCGCCTTCCCGGGGGCTCAGATTATCGTGGCTCATCGGGGCAACGTGGTGGTCGATGGCAGCTATGGAAATATCACTTACGGCGGCCCGAAGGTAACACCTTTTACTGTCTACGACTGCGCCTCAGTCTCCAAAACCGTGGGCACCCTCCCGGGAGTGATGAAGGCCTACGATATGGGGCTCTTCGCCCTTGACGAGCCTGCCTCGAAGTACATACCGGGCCTTCGTGTCGAGGGTAAGGATAGCATCACTCCCCGCATGCTTCTGTATCATCAGACGGGCATACCGGCTGCGCTTAACATGTACGAAGTGATGTTCGACACCACCACATACTCCGGTAAGCTCTATAAATCTAAGCGCGACAAGACTTACCGCGTGCCCTTCCAGCATAGCCTTTACGGCCACAAGGATGCTAAGCTGCGCACCGATATCGTAAGCCGCAAGCCCTCGGAAAAGACGCCCTGGGAGGCCGCAAAGGGCCTGTGGGTGGGCAAGGAGGCCTACGACACTATCATGGGACGCATCTATTCCTCGCAGATCAATCCGGCCCGTCCTTACGTGTATTCGTGTCTTAATTTCAGCCTGCTGATGGACCTTGAGCAACGCACCACTGGCCAGCCCCACGAGATTTTCGTCACCGACAGCGTCTGGGCTCCTCTGGGAGCTTACTCGATGTGCTACCGCCCCACTCTCCATCACCCCCTGGATAATATCGCCTACACTGAAGACGATCCCTTTTTGCGCCGCCAGCATGTCCACGGCTACGTGCACGACGAGACGGCTGCCTTCTCCGGAGGCGTGCAGGGCAACGCCGGTGTCTTCTCTACAGCCAACGATATCGCAAAGCTTTGCCAGATGTGGCTCAACGATGGCATCTATGGCGACAAGCGCATCCTCTCTGAGGAGACTTCCACGCTTTTCACCACAGACAAGAGCCCTGACAGCCGACGCGGCCTCGGCTTTGACAAGCCTGACACGGAGAACCCCGACTATTCGCCCACAATCGAGGAGGCCGACCCATCGGTGTATGGTCACACAGGATTTACCGGCACTATCTTCTGGGTGGACCCGGCCAACGATCTGATCTTCGTCTTCCTCTGCAACCGCGTGGACCCCTCGCGCTACAATCCTGCCTTTGGCAAGACTTCCGCCCGCTCAAAAACCTTCCGCGAAGTCTATCGCAGCCTCCAATAAGGGTAAGATGCAAGGCGGTGAAGATAATTTTTTTCTTCGCAGGTAACAAATATGCCTCTTTTCGTGTTTAATTTTCAGAAAATAACTCCTACTGAATTTGCTCAGAAAACCACAACTACTGAATTTATAAGTGAAGAGGGCATTACACATATTACTTCTGCTGCTGTCGGTGTCCCTGCCGGCAGCAGCGCGAAGTTTTGACTCGTCGGTTGACTCACTCACTGACGCCCAGACTGAAACTCTCACCGACTCCCCGGTCGACACTGTCGCTTCGCCGGTCTCCGCTTCCGACTCGATCCACGGTTATTTCCCCTCGTTGAAATGGCGCGATGTGAAGCCCCAAATCGGACGTGTGGCCACGAATCTGGCTATCGGCGCGGCTCTCAAACTGGCTGTTGTGGACGGGTTGAAGCATAGCGTCCACGAAATGCGTCCCGACCGCTCCGGCAATAATTCCATGCCCTCGCGCCATGCGGCCTGGGCTTACGGGCTTGCCACTACTGCCACAGAATATCTGGTGCCTTATTCTCCCTTCTGGGGCGTAGGGGCTCATGCTGTGGCAGCCGGTGTAGGCTTCGAGCGCATGATCGATCATAAGCACTACGCCGGCGACGTCCTTGCCGGTGCGGGCATCGGCATCGGCACCTCAATCTTGAGCGGGGAGATCACAAAGTGGATCTTCCACTCTCCCGGTGCGTTCTCGTTCCCGGGAAGTATTGTGGGCAATGCCTCGGTATCGTTCTCTACCGGTGCTTCGTTTCCCTTAGCCAAAACTTACGGACCTCTTAACCTGGGTTCTGCCCTGATCTCGCAACTGCAATTTTCGGCCAACCTCACCGACACCTGGGACCTCCAAGCCTCTCTGATGATGCAGACGGCGCCCCTGAAGCGTGAGGGGTATTATCTGGGAGTGGTTTCCCACACAGGCCTCACCCTCGGAGGCGGCTACCACTGCCCGGTGGCTGACACACCGCTGGAATTTTCAGCCTCGGCGGGGGTGGGCATGCGTTATGCTTTCGCTCCGAAAAATATCTGCGTGAAGCGGCTTTCGCCTTATGGCGAGGTGGACGTGCGGCTGGATTTGCACTTGACGTCAACCTTCACCGTGGGCGCCCAAGTGGGCTATTCCCTCTCCTCTCTGGCCTTGGCACCCGAGGGCGCGCCCATGGCCTCGCGCACCTTGCCGGCCTTTAAATGTTCGTTTTTGACTATCGCACACTTTTAATTATAAACTTCTTACAAAAACAGCTAATGAAACGTTTCCTCCTTGCCCTCGTGGCCCTTCTGCCCCTGGCAGCTGCTGCCGGACCTTACAAAGTGACCTTCCCCACCCATGACCTGCCCGATGGCTCCATGATCTATATGTGTAACTATGACACCGGAGAGAAAATCGACTCTTGCGTCACGGACAAGTCGGTGGCTGTATTTTCTGGCAGGATCGATGAACCGGTGCCGGCGGTGATGGTGGCCGGACGACCGCTTCAGGCGCAGTTTGTGCTGGAGGAGGGGTCGTTCACTTTCGATAAATCGCTCTCTCCGGTGGGCTCGATGCTCAACGATGTGCTCACTTCCGAATACAAAACCATCGCCGAGAAAATTGCCGCCCTTTCCGCCGTGCAATCTGAGGAGGAATACAAGGCGCTGTATACTCCCACAGTCGATTACATCCTTCAGGCCATCAAGCGCAACGCCTCCACCCCGGTGGGGTATATCATGTTTCGCGATTTCGCCTCTGCCTTTGACGCTCCCGCGGTGATTGATCTTGTGGATAGCAATCCGGATCTGAAATCCTACACCAAAGTCAATAAGCTCTATACCGGCGCGCAAAACAGCCTCGCCACCTCTGAAGGCAAGCCCTACCGTGATTTCACCATCACCTATGAGGGTGTGGCCAAAAGTCTGAGCGACTATGTGGGCAAAGGGCAGTATGTCTTGGTGGATTTCTGGGCCAGCTGGTGCGGACCATGCATGCGCGAAATGCCTGTACTTAAGGAGATTTACAATGACTACACGCCCAAAGGGCTGAAGATGCTGGGCGTGGCTGTGTGGGACAAACCGGCCGACACAGAGGCTGCTATCGCGCGCCTGCAATTGCCCTGGGAGGTGATTATCGACGCTCAGGCTGTGCCCACCGACCTCTATGGCATCACGGGCATCCCCTGCATCATCGTCTTCGCTCCAGACGGCACAATCTACTCGCGCGATGCACGCGGTGAACAGCTCAAAGACATCATCGCAAAAATTTACGAGCAATAAATCCGGGATTTTGGGAGGATGTTTGGATTTTTATTTGTAATTTTGTGGCATGAAACGATGTCGCCGGCTTTTGGGCGGCAATTTTTAATCCACAGAATATATGGCTAACTGGTTTGAATGTAAAGTAAGATACGACAAGCTCCAGGAAGGGGGCACCGCGGTAAAGAAAGTGACTGAGACGTTTCTTGTTGACGCTCTGTCGTTTACCGAAGCTGAGGCGCGAATCATCGAGGAGCGCACTCCCTACATCTCGGGCGAATTTTCCGTCACGGCGGTAAAACGCACCAAAATCGCTGAAATCTTTTACGACGACAGCGGCGACAAGTGGTATCAGGTGAAATGGCTCATCACCACGATCGATGAGAAGGCTGCCGCTGCAGGCAAGCCGGTGCAAGAGAAGAAGGTAGCTGTGCTCAACCTTGTGCAGGCCTCCTCGCTGCAAGGCGCCCTTGAGACATTCCTTGAGGGCATGAAGCAGACGATGGCCGACTTTGAGATCGCAGCTATCAACGAAACACCGATTCTTGACGTCTATCCCGCAAAACTTTCGTAATGCCTCATATCGCCGACACCATACGCTCGCTCCACGCCTCGCTCCCTGAGGGAGTGGAGCTTGTGGCTGTGTCGAAATTCCACCCCGTGGAGGCCCTTCAGGAGGCTTACCTGGCCGGTCAGCGCCTTTTCGGCGAGAGCCGCCAGCAGGAGCTTCTGCAAAAGATTCCGCTGATGCCCGAGGATGTGAGGTGGCATTTCATCGGCCATCTCCAGACCAACAAGGTGCGCTCGATAATCGGCAAAGTTGCTCTGATTGAGAGCGTTGACTCCGAGAGGCTGCTCTCTGTCATCAATTCCGAGGCCGGGAAGGCCGGAGTGGTGCAGCAGGTGCTGATGCAGGTCCATGTGGCTCGCGAGGAGACCAAATTCGGCTTCCTCCCCTCTGAATTGGTGGATTTTTTTGTCTCCGGAGCCTCAGCGAAGTATCACAACGTAAAGTACCGCGGTGTGATGGGCATGGCCTCAAACACCGACGATGACCGGCGCGTACGGGCTGATTTTGAAGAGATCTACCGCACCTTTCAGAGCATCCGTGCCACCGCTATGGTGGAGCCTGACTTTGATTTGGTGTCGATGGGCATGAGCCATGACTATCCTCTGGCCATCGCCGCAGGGGCAAATCTCGTGCGCATTGGCACGGCCATCTTCGGCGAACGCAATTACTAATAAAACTAATCCTAAATCACTAATAACCATAAATTTATCACCATGGCAAAGAAACAAAAGAGCTATCTGCTGCCTATCATCGTGATGTTTTTCCTCTTCGCGATGATTTCGTTTGTCACGGGATTTCAAAATCCCTTCGGCACTATTCTTAAAGAACAACTTGCCCTCTCCAACTGGCAATCCCAGCTGGGCAATGCGGCCAACTTCATCGCATACGCCTTCATGGGCCTGCCCGCGGGCTTGATCCTGCAGAGCAAGGGTTATAAATTCACCGCTATTACGGCCGTGCTGGTCGGTCTGGTGGGCGTGGGGCTCATGTTCCTGTCTTCTGATCAGACCTCTCCGGCGGTGATCTTCACGATCTACCTTATCGGCGCTTTCGTGGCCGGATTCTCGATGTGTATGCTTAACACGGTGGTTAACCCCCTGCTCAACACTCTGGGCGGCGAGGGCGACCGTGGCAACCAGCTGCTGCAATTCGGCGGTGCGTGCAATTCGCTTGCCGCTACGATTTGCCCGGTGCTGGTGGGCTATCTCATCGGCGATAACCTCAAGGGAGCCACTCTGCAGCAGGCCCAGCCTGCCCTCTTCATCGCGGCCGCTATCTTCGTGCTGGCGCTGATTGTGCTTGGGGCCTCTAAAATTCCCGAGCCGGAACTGGAGCGCAACCGCAAGCTCAAGGAAGAAGGTAAAGTTGTTGAGAAGCCCTCTATCTTCGAGGCTCTGCAACATCGCCATTATCTGCTGGGCGTTATCGCAATTTTCATCTACGTAGGCGTGGAAGTGGGCATCCCCACCTATGCCAACTATTTCATGGTCAACGAATTGGCGGTGGCACCCGCCGTGGCCGGTTCGCTCGTGGGCGCTTACTGGTTGTTGATGCTTGTTGGCCGACTGCTGGGCGGTGTAGTGGGCGCAAAGGTTTCGGCCCGCGCTATGCTCACTACGGTGTCGTGCCTGGCTTTGTGCTTCCTCATTTGCGCTATCTGCCTGAATCCGGAGACTACGATGCAGATCGTGGGCGTGAGCTCAACGCTTGAGTTCGAGATGGTAGACATGCCGGTCAACGTCCTCTTCATGGTGCTTTGCGGTCTGTGCACCTCGGTAATGTGGGGTGGCATCTTCAACCTTGCAGTCTCGGGCATGGATAAATTCCTCTCTGTGGCCTCAGGCTTCTTCATGGTGATGGTCTGCGGCGGTGGCATCCTGCCGCTGATCCAGGGCGCTGTCTCTGACGCTGCCGGCTACATGTCCTCCTTCATCGTGCCCCTGCTCGGCGTGCTCTACATCCTCTTCTACGCCCTCGTCGGTTCCCGTCGCAAGACTTTCTAAAATACTCACGCTCGCTTCATGGCGATTGTGACAAATCCAACGATATCAACTCTTAACCTATGGCTCCACCCGAAATCGATTACTCAAACCTCCGGCCTCAGATGTGGCTCCCGACTTCCGCCAAGGAGGTTGAGGCCCTGGGTTGGGATTATCTTGACGTGATCCTCTTTTCGGGTGATGCCTACGTGGACCATCCTTCGTTTGGCGCGGCGGTGATCGGTCGCACGCTCCAAGCTGCGGGATATCGTGTGGCCATCATTCCTCAACCCAACTGGCGCGACGATCTGCGCGACTTCCGCAAGCTGGGCGCTCCGAGGCTCTTCTTTGGCGTCTCGGCCGGCGCGATGGATTCGATGGTGAACCGCTACACGGCCAATCGCCGGCGCCGTAGCGAGGATGCCTATACCCCTGACGGCCGCTCTGACATGCGTCCTGATTATCCCACAATCGTCTACTCGGAGATCCTGCGCAAGCTCTTCCCACAGGTGCCCATCGTGATTGGCGGCATCGAGGCCTCGCTGCGTCGCTTCTCGCATTACGACTACTGGCAAGACCGCCTGCGCCCGTCGATTCTTACAGATACCAAAGCAGACATCCTTACCTACGGCATGGGCGAACGCACCACCCTGGAGCTGGCTCGCCGGCTGGCCTCGGGTGAGAAAATCTCTGACATCACCGACCTGCCCCAGACCGTGGTGCGCGTCTCTGAGGGTCCGGCTGTGTCGGACTCTGACAATATTATCCTTACCTCTTTTGAGGAGTGTCTTAGCGACAAGAAAAAGCAAAGCGCCAATTTCCGCCACATCGAGCAGCAAAGCAACCGCCTCGACGGTGGCGCCACCCTCTGGCAGCGCCATGGCAATATTTGGGTTAAGGCTAACCCCATGCTCCCGGCTATGGAGCAGGGAGAGATCGATGCGACCTTCGACCTCCCTTACACACGCCTCCCTCACCCCCGGTACAAGGGTAAACGCATCCCAGCCTACGAGATGATACGCCACTCGGTCAACATGCACCGCGGATGCTTCGGAGGCTGCGCCTTTTGCACGATTTCGGCCCATCAGGGCAAGTTTATCGCTTCGCGCTCTAAGGAGTCGATCCTCCGGGAGGCCCGGCAGGTGACACGCATGCCCGACTTCAAGGGCTACATCAGCGACCTTGGCGGGCCTTCGGCCAACATGTACGCCATGGGTGGCAAGGATCTGAGCATCTGCGCCAAATGCCTGCGTCCGTCATGTCTCCACCCCAAGCCGTGTCCCAACCTCAACCGCGACCATACCCCTCTGCTGGATGTCTACCACGCCGTGGATGCCCTGCCGGGGGTAAAGAAATCGTTTATCGGTTCGGGCGTGCGTTACGATCTGTCGATGCTCCCCACGGGCGATAGCAAGGTGGATGCAGCCAACCGTCGCTACAACGAGGAGCTGATCCGCCACCATGTCAGCGGAAGGCTCAAAGTGGCTCCGGAGCACACTCAGGACCACGTGCTGAGCGTGATGCGCAAGCCTTCGTTTGCTCTTTTCCATGATTTCACCGACATCTTCAACAGCATCAACGAGCGCTATCAGTTGCGCCAGCAGCTCATCCCTTATTTCATCTCCAGCCACCCCGGCTGCACGGAAATTGACATGGCTGAGCTGGCAGTTAAGACTCGCGACATGAATTTCCACCTGGAGCAGGTGCAGGATTTCACCCCCACGCCCATGACCGTGGCCACGGAGATCTATTATTCGGGCTACCACCCCTACACGGGCGAAAAAATCTTCACAGCCACCACTCCGGAGGAGAAATTGCGCCAACGGATGTACTTTTTCTGGTACGAAAACTCCCGCCGGGGCGAAATCACCCGCCGCCTGCAGCAGCTGCATCGTCCGGACCTTGTGCGCCGTCTCTTCGGACCCCGTCCTCGCTCCTAACCCTCTTGCTTCACACTATTATATATACATATGAAATCAAATCTCACAATCTGCATGGCAGCTTTAATGCTCACGGCTTGCTCGCAAGGGCAATCCGACTCTGAGGGCATCATCGACCGCCCCGACTTCCACTCCTCGACCGGTGTCTTTGACATCGATGCTCTCGAAGCCCTCGGAAGGGTGGGCGGACAGGAAGTGTCGCCCGACGGTACGAAGATCCTCTACGGCGTCTCTTATGAAAGCCTCGAAGAGAACGCCTCTAACCGCGACCTCTACGTCATGGACATCGATGGCAAAAATCCCACCCGCATCACTTCCACGCCCAAGTCTGAATCTTCGGCTGTGTGGATCGACGGCGGCAAACGCATCGCATTTCTCTATCCCGACGACAACAAGACCCCCCAGCTATGGGTGATGAATGCCGACGGTTCGGCTCGCACTAAGGTCACCGACCTGGAGAAGGGTCTCGAGGGTTTCCTTTTCAGTCCAGACCAGAGCAAGGTGCTGCTTATCTCCACCGTGAAATATGCTCAGAAGGCTGAAGACATCTATCCCGATCTGCCTAAAGCCACTGGTCGCGTAATCGATGACCTTATGTACAAACACTGGGACCAGTGGGTCGAAGAAATCCCCCACCCCTTTATTGCTGATTTTGCCAATGACAAAATCGACAACATCACCGACATCCTGGCCGATGAGCCCGACTATGAATCGCCTATGCGCCCCTTCGGCGGCGTTGAGTCTTTTGCATGGACACCCGACTCTAAGCAGATCGTCTACACCTGCCGCAAGAAAAAAGGCCTGGAATATGCCATCTCGACCAATTCAGACCTCTTTCTGTACACACTTGAAGACAAGTCGGTCAAGAATCTCACCGAGGGCATGATGGGCTACGACACAATGCCCGTCTTCTCGCCCGACGGCTCCAAAATGGCTTGGCTCTCTATGGAGCGCGATGGCTATGAGGCCGACAAAAACCGCCTCTTCGTAATGGATATGGCATCGGGCGAAAAAACCGACCTTACTGCCAATTGGGACTACACAATCGAGAATTTTGCCTGGGCAAAGGACGGCAAGTCAATCTGGTTCCTGGCTTACTATCAGGGCGTGGAGCCAATCTTCAACATTGACCTTGCCACCGCCCAAGTGAAGAAATTTGCCGAAGGCATGTGCGACTTCTCATCCCTGGCCGTGGCAGGCGACAACCACTTGATCGCCACCGCCCACTCGATGCTGCGCCCCGACGAGATTTTTGCCGTGACTGAGGCCGGATTCTATCCGCTGACCGATGTCAACGAGCAGGTGTTCTCTCAGGTGAAAATGCCTACCGTGCAGAAGCACATGGTGCGCACCACCGATGGCAAGGAGATGCTCACATGGGTGCTCCTCCCACCGGATGCCGACACTACCGGTGTCACCAAATATCCCGCGATCCTCTACTGCCAGGGCGGTCCTCAAAGCGCAGTTAGCCAATTCTGGAGCTATCGCTGGAACCTGGCCCTGATGGCCTCTAACGGCTACGTTGTGGTGGCTCCCAACCGTCGCGGCCTCCCTGGCTTTGGCACTGAATGGGAAGAACAGATCTCGAAGGACTACACCGGCCAAAACATGAAGGACTACCTCTCCGCAGCTGACTACGGCAAGGCCCTCCCCTACGTCAACCCCGACAAGATGGGAGCCACCGGTGCAAGCTACGGCGGTTACTCTATCTACTGGCTCGCCGGAAACCATGACCACCGCTTCGCCTGCTTGCTCGCTCATGCCGGCATCTTCAACATCGAGGCACAATACCTTGAGACTGAAGAGATGTGGTTCGCCAACTGGGACATGGGCGGCGCCTACTGGGAGAAGGACAATGCTGCAGCCCAGCGCACCTTCGCCGGCTCGCCCCACCGCTTCGTGGACAAATGGGACACTCCCATCATGATCAGCCACGGTGAATACGACTATCGCATTCTGGCCTCGCAAGGCATGGCTGCCTTCAACGCCGCACGCCTGCGCGGAGTGCCCGCCGAGATGGTCATTTTCCCCGACGAGAATCACTGGATTCTTAAGCCGCAGAACGCTGTGATGTGGCAAAGACTCTTCTTCCGCTGGTTCGACCGCTGGCTCAAGGACGAGAAATAATCCCCCATCTCTCTAATATAAAAAGACCTTCGGCACCCCCGGAGGTCTTTTTATATTTATAA
>CAZNRK010000027.1:0-3933 GCA_964575435.1 uncultured Bacteroides sp. | reverse complement strand
TCTCTCTAATATAAAAAGACCTTCGGCACCCCCGGAGGTCTTTTTATATTTATAACTCAGAAATTCCCCGCCAAAATCCGCAAAAATATATCAATTCCAAAACAAATATATCTCTAAGACAATCAAAATTTGTCAATTCCAAAAGAAATCCCTAACTTTGTAACCACCGTAATAATTACCGCCGTTACAAAGTTGGGTTGCCGTCTTGTCAAACTACAAGATAGAGCCGCGCCTGTTCACATTGGATGATATGTGAGTAGTGCGATTGCCGAAGTAGCCACTGAGCCGGGGATTATACCTCGTAAACGGTGGGGTCAGCGAGGCCGGCCTCGGCGAAGGCCTGTTTGCGCTCGCGACAGGTGCCGCAGGTGCCGCAATGCACATCCCCGCCTTTGTAGCAGGAGTAGGTCATGGAGTAGTCCACACCGTAATTCTTCCCGTGCTCCACGATTTGCGCTTTGCTCAGCAGTGTATAAGGCGCGCGCAGCTCGATGTGCTCATATGTCCCCTCCGAAATTGCCTTGGCCATGGCTTTGATGAAGCCGTCGCGACAGTCGGGGTAGATTGCGTGGTCGCCACTGTGATTGGCAATCATCACAGCCTCAAGGCCCCGGCTCTCGGCCAGACCCGCAGCCGCCGCAAGCATAATGCCGTTGCGGAAAGGCACCACTGTCGATTTCATATTATCAAAATCATAATCAGCATCAGGCACAGTCTCAGCCCCCTCGAGCAGCGAGGAATTAAACAGCTCTCCGATAAAAGGCAGAGCAATCTCTACAAGCTCGATACCGAGCTTCTTGCAATGGTAGCGGGCCATCTCAAGTTCGCGCTCGTTGTGGTTGGAGCCGTAAGTGAAATTCACAGCTAAATCGATCGTTGAGGCGTACTCATAGAGCATTGTCACTGAATCCATGCCCCCGGAGAGCACCATCAAAGCATCCTTTTTCATTTTCTTGTACCTATATGAAAGTTATTTGAAATTTTCAAGCATACGCGCATTCACAAGCCCTTGATGCTCAGCATCTCCGTAGCATGCAAAGGGGTGGATGGAAATGCCTCCGCGAGGCATGAACTCACCCTTGACCTCAATGTAGCGCGGATCCATCAGCGCCACCAGATCATTCAGAATCACATTCACAACATCCTCGTGGAAATCACCGTGGTTGCGGAAGCTGAAGAGATAGAGCTTAAGGCTCTTGCTCTCCACCATGCGCTCCCTCGGGATATAATTGATGTAGATTTTTCCAAAATCAGGCTGCGAAGTGATAGGGCACAGGGTCGTAAACTCCGGGCACAGAAACTTTACAACATACTCTCGCTCAGGGTGCTTGTTCTCAAAGGTCTCCAGCAGCGAAGCATCATAATCCTGCGGATACTTCACCCCGCGGTTGCCCAAAAGGGTCAGCGACTCTTCTTTTTCTCTTGACATAGACATTCTTTTTTCAAAAATACGACAGTAACACCGCAAAATTACAAAAAAACCACGAAAAAACCCCTCCCCCCAGGCAAAAAAGACGAAAAAAACCTGCAAACGTTTTATATTTATCAAAAAAAGCCGTAACTTTGCAGCCGGAAACAATCCGAAAAGACCTCGGGGTGTAGCACAGTTGGCTAGCGCGCCACGTTCGGGACGTGGAGGTCGGAAGTTCGAGTCTTCTCACCCCGACACAAAATTGCGGATTGTTTCTTTTTTATGCCCGGATGGCGGAATTGGCAGACGCGATGGTCTCAAACACCATTGGAGCAATCCATCTCGGTTCGAGCCCGAGTCCGGGTACAGAATTGGAGATTCTCCCCTGAGAGTCTCCAATTTCTTTTCCCATCCCCTTCACCTCACTGGTCTGATCTTATATAATCTTTGTTGTAAAATCAGTTCTATGTTTGTGTAGTTATCAAATTATGCTTAACTTTGCATATGACAAAAAATGAATTTCTCTCAAAATTACAAATCGCCGTAAATTCTTTTGCTCCATTTGTATCTACTAATGATGGCCAGTGGGTTGTAAAAGGATTCATAGACATATATAAGCACATATATACAATATCGACAGACACGAAAGTCATATCTAAAATCATAGAATTATATATTTTCCCTCTCTTATTTAAGTTTGCCCAAGATAACGGACTAAAATTAGAACTCACAAAAGAACAAAATTTCTATCCCGATATAACATTCATTGACAATGAGGGGAATTTATTTGCGGTTGACCTTAAAAGTAGTTATCGCAAGTCACCTACACGAATTAATGGCATGACTCTTGGTGCGTTTACGGGTTATTTCCGTAATCGTAAAAGTACAAAGAATGTAATGTATCCTTATTCTTCTTATAAAGCGCACATTGTCTTGGGCATTATTTATACTGAGAATGAGGATTGTATTGATGAACGCAAGTCATATAATTTGGATAATCTTGATGAGATCATATCAGTTGTAAAGGATATAACTTTTTTTGTTCAAGAAAAATGGAAAATAGCTATTGATAGACCAGGAAGTGGTAACACCAAGAATATAGGTTCAGTTTTATTGATTGAAGATTTAATCCATGGCAAAGGTTGTTTTGCCGACTTGGGCGAAGAGGTATTTGATGATTATTGGACAAACTACTTGACTCCTGACATGGCAAATAAGGCTGAACTTGCAGAACCATATTACCACAATTTGACAAGTTATAAAAAATTCAGGAATATAAAATAAAATGCAACAACCATCTTTATTTTCTGAAACGGAAATACAACTCAAAAACAAATTCCCATCTACAAGATATCAAGGTAGTAAAGCTAAATTTGCAGATTGGATTTGGTATGAGATTTCTCAGATACCATTCCAAACGGTATTAGATGCCTTCGGGGGAACGGGTAGTGTTGCATACAAACTAAAAGACAATGGCAAAGCCGTAACGTATAATGATATATTACCATTCAACTCAATAATAGGCAAAGCAATTATTGAGAATAATTCAGTATTATTAAGCGAATCAGACGTTAACCTAATATTAGAAGAACAGAAAGACATTGATTATCCTACATTTATCGCGGATAATTTTAAGGACATATATTATACTGATGATGAAAATCATTGGCTAGATGTTGTGAGGTACAATATTTCAGCAATAAAGAATGAGTATAAAAGAGCAATAGCTTGGTTTGCTCTTTTTCAGTCATGTATAATAAAGAGGCCATATAACCTATTTCATCGAAAAAACTTATATGTACGATTGATGGATGTTAAGCGTTCCTTTGGCAATAAAAAAACATGGGACACTCCTTTTGAAATTCATTTTAGGAATTTTGTTCATGAGGCGAATAATGCTGTGTTTAATAATGGTGTAGAGTGTAATGCCATAAATACCGATGCTTTGAACGCTGACACTAAATTTGATCTTGTTTATATAGACACGCCGTATATAAACGACAAAGGTGTCGGTGTTGATTATGCTGATTTTTATCATTTTCTTAATGGCCTTGTGTATTACGATGATTGGGTGAATTTAATTGACTTTGAGAGCAAACATCACAGACTAAAACGGCAGTATAGCATCTGGTCTGACAAAGACAATATAATTAATGGATTTATTCAATTGATTGAACATTTTGAAAATAGCATATTGGTTATTTCATATCGCTCCAATGGAATACCATCTATTGAAACCCTTGTTAATATCCTAATAAAGCATAACAGGCACAATGAACTTCGTTATTCCCGTGATATTAAATATGCGTTAAGTGAAACAAAATCAAGGGAAGTATTAATCATATCTTATCCTCAATAGTTGTATTGGTTCGCCTGGGTTTGGTATCCAATGACGCATTTCCCACAACCTATCCAAATCGGCTAAGATTGGTTCTAATACCGCACGGTTTGGGGTACCATGGAGAGAGTGTGTCAAAATTCAAAATTTTGTCACACCCTCTTAAGCTGTTTCAGAATACATT
>CAZNRK010000026.1:0-26253 GCA_964575435.1 uncultured Bacteroides sp. | reverse complement strand
CTTGTCTGTGAAGGCGAGATAGACATTATTGATAATAACCGCAATCTTACTGTAAGTAAAGGAGAATATGTTTTTCTTCAGAGGGATTGCCAGATAAGAATACATAAACACTCCGCCGGTGAAACTCCTTATAGCGCGATGAGCATAAGGTTTAAGCGTCCGGCTCTTCGCAATTATTTCCGTCAGATCAACAGCGACACTCTCCCAAAAGATATAGCACGTTTTGACTTGGCGGCAATAAAGATTACTCCCAATCTCTATCTTGACAGTCTTTTTTCTTCCCTTCGTCCATTTCTTGAAAGCGGAACAGACCCATCGCAGGAATTCTTAGATATGAAGTGTGTGGAGGCTTTGGGATGCCTGTTGAAGATTGACGACTCATTTTACCCTACGCTATTTGATTTCAATGAAGAATGGAAGATAGATTTGCTCAAATTCATGGAGGATCATTTCTCGGAGGATATGAGTATGGAAGAATTTGCTACATACACAGGTCGTTCTTTGGCTACCTTCAAGCGTGATTTTGCAAAAATATCACCCCTATCTCCACAAAAATGGCTCATTGAACATCGCTTGGAGAAGGCGGCGGAACTGCTTGCCGAGGGCATGAGCGTAATTGACACATACATACAAGTAGGATTCCGCAACCGCTCACATTTCACCAAACTGTTTACAGCCAAGTATAATTGCCCTCCCTCTCTTTGGAAACAAGCAAATAAATAGCAAAATTATTTAATAACTATATTCTTACCATTGATATTTTCAATGGTACTTGCTCCCAAGCATGATGAAAATGACGGCACGGAGAATAAATTCAATCGACCAATACCGAGCAAGGACATAACCCCTCAATGGTAGCGGTGCCTCTGCCTCTTTATCCACTTCCAGTTACCCAGCCACGTTTTCCGTCACGTCATGCCGGAATTTGGCGTACTCCATAAGGGATGTGTCAATTTTACACACCCCTTCATTCTGATTACTTATTATCCGTTGAAACTTATCACCACATAAGCAACTATGCAATAAACAATAGCAATCATCCATATATAGTGGGTAACTAAATGAATAATTTCCAAAGATTAAATTTATTGGAGATGCTAAATATCGTGGATGTAAATGGGGGGAACACTTATCTATACTTTATCAATAATATTTCTCCCATTTCGGAAAAGTGTTCCTATATCAACTACTCTGTTATAAAGTTTTTTTAACAGGTTCTTACTTCCGAAAAAGGGTGTAAAATATTCTTACGGTTTGATATTGAGTTCTGTCTTGTATTTGATTTCACTGAGAACAAAGGAACTTTGCATTTTGACAATTCCGTGAACTTTCGTGAGTTTCTCAAACACAAATGTATTGTATTCGTCAAGATCTTTTAGTACTATTTTTAATAGAAAATCATAAAACCCACCTGTCGAGTAGCACTCCATTATTTCCTCTATTTCCAATATGTCTTTCTTAAATCGCTCTATATGTTCATCATCATGAACAGCTAATGACACATTGCAAAATATAACAAGGGGCAATCCGACTTTCTTATTGTCGATTATAGCTCCATAACCTTTAATGACACCTTCCTTTTCCAATCTATGAATACGCTCATAGACAGGTGTTTTTGATAAATTCAAAAACTCACATAATTCCTTGGTATTGGCTTTCGCGTCCTTCTGAAGAGCTTTCAATAATTTGACATCTATTTCGTCAAGTCTTATCATGGCAGAAATTCCTGTTTAATGATTGTTACTGGTGTTAAAATAGGAACAGACTTCCTATTGACAATGCAAAGATAGGAATATTTCCCAATATATACAATAATTATAGGATAATAAGCTATTAATTTGTAATTTTGCACTCAAAATATGATAAATTATGATAACAGATTTAGAAAAGACCAAATGTGTTCTAATAGTTGACAGTTCTCTTTCCATAGGAGAACAGGCAAATGTAGCGGCAGTGCTGGCAATGACTATTGGTGCAAAAAATAGTGAAATAATTGGAGATGATTTATATGATGGAGATAATACCGTTCATCCCGGCATAACTCAACTGAATATCCCAGTGTTGGCTGCTTCCGGTGAGAAACTGAAGGAGATTCACGACTTAGCAAATATCAATGAAGAGGTGTTCGTTGTTGATTTCACTGTTACTGCTCAAAAATCAAGAACATATGAGGAGTATACAGCTCAAATGAATCATATTACAGAAAAGGAGTTAAGGTATCTCGGGATTGGTTTGATTGGTAGCAAAAAATATATAAACAAATACAGTGGAAACTTAAAGTCACTACGATGACAAGAAAATATTTAATCTATAATGCAATGGCATTACTAACCATAATGGTATGGGGCGTTACATTCGTATCTACCAAAATTCTTATTACATACGGACTGAGTCCGGTGGAGATTTTCATTATACGTTTTGCAATTGCTTATCTATGTACTCTTATTTTTTGTCATGACCGATTGTGGGCAAAATCCATTAAGGATGAAGGCTTGATGCTCGCTGCAGGGATAACTGGAGGTTCTCTCTATTTTATTGTAGAAAATACAGCACTTGGTATAAC
This sequence comes from uncultured Bacteroides sp., assembly GCA_964575435.1. Taxonomy (GTDB): domain Bacteria; phylum Bacteroidota; class Bacteroidia; order Bacteroidales; family Muribaculaceae; genus CAG-873. Next base: position 23,690 of record CAZNRK010000026.1, on the reverse strand, counting down.
ATTTGCATCCAATGTCTCATTGATAATATGTTGCGCGCCCATTTTTACAATCATTTTAGGTAAACTTGTTTTCCACGACTCTATAAAATATCATTTGTGGATTGGGTCAGTCATCGCATTTATTGGAGTGGCAATTGTTGTATTAAATGGATCAAAACAATTAGGAGGAAATCCGATTGGTGATTTACTTACATTGTTAGCGGCATTATCATGGGCAGCATATTGTCTTATATTAAAACAGTTGAACACCAGGTATAGCAATATCTTTATCACGAGGAAAGTGTTTGCCTATGGAGTTCTGACTGCGATATGTTACTATATCATGTTTCCTTCCCACACTCCTATACTACTATCAGCTATTGGATCAATCATTGTTAATCTATTATTTCTAAGTGTAGGAGCATCATTTCTATGTTATCTTATGTGGAATACAGCCGTAAAATATTTAGGGGCAGAACGGACATCTAATTATATATATCTTGTCCCACTCGTTACAATAATCGCATCTATGGCTTTTCTCAAAGAGACATTTACCCTCTCAATGGCAGTCGGGACTACTTTAATAATAGGAGGAGTGATTCTTTCTACTAAATAAGGAATAAGCATCAACTGTGTAATCATTTGTATGGGCAACTATCATTAATACTTCATTAAATGTTATATATAAGTATATATTCTGAAAAATGGAAAAAAATTCTCATTGTTGATGCCTCCGACTCCGATCGTCGGCTTATGTCCGGTCTGCTCACCAGAGCCGGGTATGAGCCGATAGTCGCTGAGGACATGGAGGCGGCAAAACAGGAGGTGACGAAACTGTCACCGGGCGCAGTGATAATGGGGAAGAAAATATTTTATTCAAAATACTCTCCCTACTGGAGGAAATAGTTCTTTTTTTATCCAATACAGTGATTTTATTGGATAAAATTGATTATCTTTGCAATCTAATAAGATTTGATGTGAAGATGGGTAATTCTTCTGTAAAGATGTTGCCGGTTGGGCATGGGGATGCCTTTATAATCAATTGCTTCAAGGGCGATAGCCGGGGTGTTGTGGTTGTGGATGGCGGTCCGCAGATGAGGCCTGTCGATGACGCGTTTCAGTCGTCTGTCGATGCTTTCAGCTGCATTGACCTGATGGTTTTGAGCCATATAGATGATGACCATATAAGTGGAATATTGGATTACATCGAGCGTCATAAATCGGAGAGTCCTTTTCCGGTAAAGGAGATTTGGGCCAATTGTGCTCCGGATATCAACCTTCGGCAGGAGACTGACCTGTCGCCAAAACAAGGGTTTACTTTATCTGATAGACTTAGCGACATTTCTGCCCGGGAAAACCTTATATGGAGAGCTGATGTGTGTTTCGGCGCTGAGGCGATGCACTTCCCCTTTGCCGATATCCGGGTGCTCACCCCCACCCGGACCTCGCTTGAAGGATTCATAAACAAGTACCGTGGAAAGAAACCTGCTGTCACCGGGCAGGTCTCTTTCGCTGACGCCTCAGCCACCCCTTCGGCCGATTTCAGCACGGATATGCATAGGCTTGCCGCTCGCCCGAAAAAGCCGGTTACCGGCTCGAATTACGCCAAAGCGGTCAATATCGCAGCAATTTCGTTTATCCTGGAGTGTGATGGCCTCAGGGTGCTTATGTGCGGTGACGCTTACGCAATTCACATTGCCCAATGCTTGCGAGAGCTGGGATACTCCGAGGCTAATCCTCTGGAACTGGATTTCCTGAAAGTGCCACATCACGGCTCTGCCCCCAATATGCACAATGATCTTTTGGCACTTGTGAAATGTAACGATTTTCTCATTTCCACTAACGGCGATTACTACAGCCATCCCGACAGGGAGGCCATTGCCAATATCCTTTGTCATCCGCAAAGGGATTATGCCCGGACAGTGCGCCTGCATTTTAATTATCCCTTGAGAACTATCGACCCGAGATCCGACAGGCTTTTCAATCCGGCCCTTGACAAAGATTTAAACTATGAAATAATTATTGATTAACAGGAATATGAACAGCAGCACAACATTAAGGAGGGTGGAGTTTGCCACCCCCACGGCACATGACCTCAAATGGGTATGTGCCCGTATTGACCGCACCGTAGCCGATAATGTCCCGCAGGTGGTGGGTTCGGGTGTAATTTTTAAAATCAACAGTGAATTTTATCTCATCACGGCTGCCCATTGTATTGGAGACAAGTCAAAGCAAGAATGTTACCCTCCGGAGCAATTCCGAGTGTCACTTGTAGGAGTGCCACACGAAGGCAACACGATCTCCGGAAAATTTTGCGATGATAATCCCAAAGTCTTCTTTGACGATGACATGGATTTTGCTATGATCAGAGTTGTCTTTGATAATGAAGAGGTGCTTTCCGGCTTTGATTATGAAAACCGGAGCAAATTTGTAGGAAGTGATATTGATGCGGCAGCAGGCGCATTCTCCACTGTGGCATTCCGCGCGCAGAATAATATGGGCCAACATCTTGAAATGAAGTCGATCAACAATCTTCAGTACAAGATTAAGGAAAATGTGCAGGCGTCCGGAATGAAGCTCGCCGACCTTGAGGGCATCTCCGGGGCCGGCGTATTCACAAAAATGGGAAGCACTATATATTGTGTCGGGATTGTGAAGGGTTACCCCAAGGAGCAGAAACAGTTTGACAATGTGTTGATAAGACGTATTCCCGATCTGGGCGATACGAACATCATGAGAAGTACCTATGAGGAATTTTCCGGCCTACCTATGTTGTCTTTCGGCAACGATATAGCAAAATTGCGTTACAACCGGGCATGGAAGGAGCTGTACAACTTCCTTGTGTCAGATGTGAATGACGAAGCTCGATACAGCACCCTTTTGAAAGAGATTAAGGACGCAAAACCGGCCTATCCAAATCCTAAAAACGTAGAATATCAAAGCCTTGTAGAGCGTCTTCTCAGCAGCGGTCATACCCCGATTCCTTCAGTGCCCGGCCGAGAAGAGCCAAAACGGGGGACAGAATGGAGCGAGAACGACCTGCTTGCCTATTCCCTTGCACTCGCTGATATTGGCTGGTGGATCGGGCTCTATGCCATGCCCCCCGGGATGACAGATAAATTAAGGAAGGAGGATGTTTTCAGAAAATCGGGCCAACGCGGCACCACCATTACCGGATATTCAGATATCGAGGTATCGAAGCCCTCCGGCACGGATGATGAGGGAAAATACGAATTGATTATGCGGGATGCTTTCAGCCTTGACTTTGATAAAATGAGAAGTCGAATAGCTGCATGGAATCCCGGAGTGGGATTCTTAGGCAAAAAGGTTATACTTGAGTCTCTGTGGAGCGACAGTGGCAGCGACATCCAGACAGAGCATCAGAAGGAACTGAAACGAGTTTTGGAACAGTGCAACGAGTGTGAGCGCCGGGAGCAGCCGGAGCTTGCTCCTCTGAATCTCGAGGAGCAATTCATAGCCACAGCTCTTTACAACAGCTGTCAGTCGATGTTCAATTGGAAAGAGAGGCTTAAACTTGAAAAATTCTTAGTCGCCGGGCTTGATTCTCCCGCCGAAGTGCTGAAATATATAGCCGAGCGCATAGAAAAGACAGAGTCAAAAGTCTATCCTTATGGCGTGCGGGTCACTCCCCTTGATGACGATGTTGATTACGAATCTCTCCCTGCTGCGCTTAGAATCATTCAGTATCTTATAAATACCGGGCTCCCATCAAGCACCGTGCCGGCGGCGATGTGGTATAAGGTGTTCCGTCACCTTTACCGCACATTCCCCATTTCCGTGACATATTTTACCCTTACGCATAGAGACGAGAACCTTGTGAAGCGCTGTGCGCAGGACGTGGCTTATAGCGAAGACAAAACCATCTCTGAATTCAGGCCGCACCTGCTCTCTCAGCTCCTTGATATATTGTACCGGTCCTCTACACCGCGAAAGCTCAATATGAATATCATCAATATGATTATGGAGTTAATACCGGCCGTAGAGGAATCGGTTTGGTTTGATAAGCTCATGTCTCAGCTTGAGAGCTCCAACGGTATCGGCAGAGTGAATTTCTCGAACGTAACTCACCGCGAATGGCCAAACAGATTACTCGAAATTGTTGCCGGACACACTCTCCGCCCCGGCAATGTGGCAAAACTTTTGGGATGGATGAGCGCGCGATTTCCTGACAATCCCGGGCTTTTCGGATATCTTGTGCCGTGGCTCAACCTCTCCGACGATGTGCTTGCCGATCCCGATGCCGAAATGGCACTGACATCAATTCTCGAGTCTGAGAAAATCAGCCATACATTCCCGATCTACGCCCAATTGTGTCTCGACGGTTTGCTCTCTGAAGACAATAGAATGCGTATGCAACGAAGCATATGCGACGATGATTTGCGATGGGTTGAAAATGATCCGGATGCTATCCGCATTATCAGCCATATGCCTGTCGATGACGTGACAATAGTCAAGATCAAGCAGATTCTCCTCTCTACTGATATCTGGGAATGTGGAATAGGATTCCCGGATGGTGGCGGCATCAGTTTCTCACACACCTCAACCCCTGACATCAATAACCTCAGCGAGAGAGTGAAGTGGGACAAAAGTGAGATCGATGTTATCCTGAACAACCTTGCCCAAAATCTAAGCCTAATCGAAAGAGTGGCCACAAGCAAGATGCGAATGTCTTTTCATTGGCATTTCTTTGCCGATGTGCTCGTTGAGATGAAAAAATTCCTTACCCGGCACAAGGCCCATGATGCCTCTTCGGGGCTTTTAGAGCGAATTGATGCTCTGCTTCAAAATGTGAACTGCGGGCAGTCACTGCAAAGTTGGCTGCTCTCTGACAATCCTCAGACATTGGAAAACGCACTGAACATCCTCGACCACAGCATAAAACTTTCAAATGGTAAAACTGATGATTTCAAGGTTGAAATTTCAATTCTTATCACCAGAGCTACGCTGCGGGATGCCTCGTCGCTCGGTGTGATAACCGGTTTCATCGCTAAGCTCGCCGTTGATTATCCTGATAGCATGATCAGAGAGTACAGCGAACAGCTTCGTAATATGCTCAAATCGCTTTTTGCAGTGAATTATGAGAAATATAACCTCAATGCCTTACAGTTACGCAAGAATCTTGAGGCTATCCGCGATGTCTTGAGTCAGGTTCCCGCCAAGGGACAGGATAATGACCCTATCTGTTTCAAATAATAAACAGGACGATCGTTATTGCTGTGCCTAAGGCTAAAAGAATCAAAGCAAGTTTCTCATTCCTTGTGAAAAGTGGAGCGTAAGGATTATTTTCCCTTCGAGCTTTAATATAAAAACCTGTTCCGATAAGATAGAATGCTGATGTCATTATCATATCTTTTACGCCTCCGGCATATGCCACCCACAGACAGAACAATGACGTGATGATAGCAAGGAACCGTATCGGCCATCTGTCGGCTTTCTTCAATAAGAAGAGTCCGGTAAAGAAATAGCAAGGAATGATCATTAACCCTGTGATATGCAAAGCCGCAAGATACACATCGTCGGCCATCACTACCATGAGCAGAAATAATTCCATTACTACGCACGATGCAAAAAGCCCGAAGGCCGGCATGTTGTGACGGTTCAGCCGTTGAAATGCCCGGGGTAAAATCCCAACCAGAGAGGCTTCATAGGGCACTTGTGCCACCACAATGGTCCAGGCCACCCAACCTCCGATTAAGGAGATGATCACAGCGCTTATTACAAACCAGTAAGCCCATTGGCCTATATCATCGCGGAGAATATAAGCTATCGAGGGATCTTGCAATCCTGACAGCCGGGCCCGGCTCATCAAACCAAAGCAAAGAAGAGTGACCGCAACATATAGCAGCAACGCTATTACGAACCCCGCGATCCCGGCGCGCCCCACATCTACACTGCGTTTTGCCCGTGCCGACATCATCACGGCACCCTCAACGCCGAAAAAGCAGAAGAGAGTGATCATCATGGTATTCTTTACCTGAGACGTCACGCTCCCCGGCCCCGATAGGTTTCCCCATATATCCATCTCAAACAGTCTCATTTTGAAAAACAGGACAAAGACAGTGATAATGAATATCAGCATCACGACCTTTACTCCGGCGAGAACTGTATTGATGATTTTCGCAGTCTTAATCCCCTCTGAGACAATAAAATACATAACCCAGATCAGTACTGAGCCAAACACCACGGTTTCCCATCCGTGGTTGAGTAATCTCGGGAAAAACGCTCCGAAGGAGTCATTTAGCATCACTCCGTAAGCCACATTTGAAAACGCTGTGCACAGCCAATATCCCCAGGCTATGTTAAAGCCGGCGTAGTTGCCGAAGCCCGCTTGGGCGTACTGGTAAATGCCTGCATTGTACTGCGGATACCGCAAGCTTAACCATCTGAACGCAAGCACCAGGGGCAAAATGCCGAGCGCGGTGACTATCCATGAGATAAATACCGCTCCGGGCGCTGCAACCGACGCCATGTTCTGGGGCAGATTGTAGATGCCTACCCCAACCATAAGTCCGAAAACAAGAGCTGTCAGACCCCGGAATCCGAGTTTACCGCTGGTCAGCATCCTGATTCTTTATCGTGGTATTTCATTATATCAGGGAGATCGCTGAAGCCGAGAGATTTATAGACCGGTCGCCCGTCGTCTGTTGTCTCCAGATATATCTTCCCACACCCGCGGTGCTTGGACTCTTGTATAAGGCGTGAGACTATCTTGTGTGCCAACCCATGATTTCTGAACGGTTCGCGCACATAGATGTTCATCAGATAGGCGCACCCTCCGGAAGGATTATCGGGCGACGGCAACTCTTCTGTAAAGCACACGGCTCCGCATCCGCATTCTTCTCCGTCCTTCTGTGCAACAACAGCAAAGTGAGAGCCATCCGCGATATGCTTTTCGTAAAACTGACGGTTGGCCAAGAGTAGAGTTTCGTCGGCCTTCTCGCCGAAAACGTGCTCTATAACCTCCGCCCGCCAGCTCATCAGTGTCGGAATATCCGTAATTTCTCTAAGCAAGACCATGAAGTAGCTATATAAATTTATTTATAGTTGCCTTCTTTCAGTACTCTCGGAAGAGCCTTCATGTCGATTTTGCCACGATGGGTGAGAGGCAATTCGCTGACTTCAACAAAAAACTCAGGCACCATGAAGTCTGTGAGTTTCGATTTCAGATATTCACGCACATCATGAAGAGAGAACCCCTTGCGCGGCACTATATAAGCCACCAGATAGTGCAACCCTCCTTCATCAAGGAAAGCACGGACTATACCTCGTTCTACTTCGGGATATTCGTTAAGGACATTCTCGACCTCCTCCGGCTCAACTCGCTTGCCGAGGATCATGACCTGCTCGTCGCGGCGGTGGAGGAATGCCATGTTACCGTCGGGAAGCACGTAGCCCATATCACCACTGCGGTAAAAATGCGTGCCGTCGGGGAGTGTCACAAAGTTGGCCTGTTCGGGCGGATTGCCGAGATATCCTTGATTCACACCTTCACCGAAGATACAGATCTCTCCGACTTCGCCTTTGGGCACCTCTCTGAAGTTCTTGTCAAGGATCTTGACCTCGACACCCTTGATAGCTTTGCCGATTGAGAATGTGCCGTCTTCCAGAGGTTCGGCATTGTCCACGCGGAAGTAGTTAGAGCAGACGCAAGTTTCCGAAGGGCCGTAAGTATTGTATATCCTTATGCCCTTGTCGCGCAGGTTGGTGATATAGCTTGCACGGATTACGTCGCCACCGCTTATAATCAGATTTACCGATTTCGGGAGCAAATCAGGTTTCTTGTTTAAGTCGGCAATCAGATAGGGGAAGCCGTCGATGATTGTCACGCCGTGGCGCGTGCAGAAGTCCATCAATCCGCAGAGCGGACCGTTGTGCACCTCGATGGTCGGGATAGCCAGCGTAGCGCCGTTGAGAAGGGTTGTGAACACCTCTTCCACGAATATGTCGAACGAGCACACCGAATATTGGAGCATCACATCGCCCGGTCCGGTGTGCATTTCAGCCTCGAAAGCCTCACAATAGTTAACCACCGAGTGGTTCTCTTGAATGACACCTTTAGGTTTGCCGGTCGTGCCTGAAGTATAAAGAATGTAAGCCAATCCCTCGGGTGTTGAACGGTCTTCGAATCTTTCTGAAGTCGGGGTCAGGTCTTCGCAGTATTCATCCGTGATTACGAGTTTCACACCGGCGGTCTTCATCATGTAGTCGATGCGGTCCTTGGGCAGGAAAGGCTCTGCGGGGACGTAGGCGGCTCCGCTCTTCAGTACGGCCAGCATCGCTGCTATCTGCTCGGCGCCGTGGTGCATAACAATTCCGATAAACTTCTCGCCCTTGTCGTAGAACTTGGCAAGAATTGAATTGACCATGGAGTCAAGTTCAGAGTAACTGATTGTACGATTATCTTCGACTATCGCGGGGTTCTCAGGATACTTGTTGACCATTTCCTGAAATCGGCTGTATATTGTTCGTTTGCTCATAGTTGTGTCTTTTTTATTGTTTTGCTTATAAAATGCTTTGAATTCCTATCTTGTTCATGCAATTCCTCAAGTGTCCGCTATCGTTCTATCATAGTCACGTTTTGTGCTATCATAGGGGGCATCTTCTACTTCTTGCAGTTGCCGCAATTCGAGCATCCGTTACAGATAAGGCGAGAGCCGCAAGAAGCGCAGTGAGGACGGAAGTAGGGGCGGAAACATTCTTCCTCAAAAATCGATCCGTTAAGTGTGCTAAGATTGAAAACGGGCTTTCTGTTGTAGTGGCTCAGACCCGATTTGAAGGCTTGCTCACTCTGGACCTGTTTTGAGGGGATATGATATGTTTTTCCGGATTTTACAAATACAGTCCCTGTTTCAATAAAACTGAAAGTGACATCATGCCGTGCACATTGCTCCGACAGCGATTTCACCCATTCATAATGACAAGGACGCGCGCCGTCGTAGTTTTCACCTCCGCAGAGCACCTCGTCTATTTGTCCGGATGCCAGATACTTCTCAGCATCTATCAGTCCAATAAAAGGTGCAGCCATAAACCCCTTGTGCATTGCAGGAATATCAAGCAGGATCGGAAGACGCTCATCTGCCCGGCGCTGGTTCTCGCAGCTGACCGACAGCATCACGTTTTCATATCCCTCTCCCCAGTCCCGGGGAAGGCACTTCGCTATGCGCCGGGCCCGTTTCGTAAGTATTCTGAAGGCGATATCAGAACGGCACCTGATGATGCGCCACACCTCTTCGCGCCATTTGTCTGCCTCCTCCACAAAGAAATCCGATGACAGGCCCACAAACAGCTGCATCCCCGACCTGAGTTTATAATTACCATGTCGATCGCGCCGTAAGGGGAGGTCAAAACCGGTAGTGCGACCGACAATCGAAGTGTCAATACCACGTTTGCCATCAAGGAAATACATATAACAATGCTCGCATCCCTCGCTGACTTTATGACAGCCATGCCATGGATTCCAGATTATCATCTCTGAAAGTGAGTGCCTTGCTTTTGTGTGAGGTCTTGTTTTGAAAAAATATGAATTATTGTTGTGCTATCAAAATGAAAGCGGCTTGCGAGCGCAAAGTTAATATAAAATCCAAAACAAAACAATGTCTTACCATGAAAAAAATAACACTCATATATGTCAACTCTTTTCATGAAATGGCTCTGAACAAAAAGGCAAATCGCAATTTTTGTAAAAATCACCCCTATAATCGCGAAAATTTGTACCTTTGTGGTCTCTTAATCGTGAATTTTTGTATACCTCTACGGCACAGACTTCACCGAACAGAAAGACTACCTTGCCGCCTGCAATGCCTACGAAGAACCGTCGCAAGCGAAACTGCATATTATTGAGAGATCAATTCAATAGTTGTATTTCAAAACTTCAGGTTGTCTTTTTTAAATCGCACAATTATCAAGGAAATTGTAATTTAAACTAATATACGATTGTTGTAACGGCGTTATTATTTTCCCTTTTGCTTCTCAGTTTTATTATAGCTGAGAGGAAGCATTTTAAAGGATTATTTCCATTTGATAAAGCCACTACATTGCCACTAAGAGGATTGCTCGCTTTGTTAATTATTTCTCATCATCTTGGACAAAGGACAGATATATTCCCTTTATCCAATGTCACAGCCGAAATCGGAAGTCAAATTGTTGCTGTATTCTTTTTTATTTCAGGATATGGTCTATGCCTATCTTATATGTCCAAGCGTGAAGCCTATTTAGAGGTTTTTCTAAAAAAAAGACTTGGGAAATTACTGCCAAAATTTATTACACTTACTTTGGGGATGGTAATATTTTATGATTTTTTTCGGGATTATGATCTTAATCAACAAATTATCGATTTTTCAATACAAGGCATAACACCGTTGCCACATTCGTGGTTCATTTACGTGATTATTTATGTATACCTCTCTTTCTATATCTGTAGCCTCTTTGTAAAGAACCCATTATCGCTTGGAATAGCATTTACTGTATCAACTTTAATATTCGTTTTAATAGTAAATAAAATAATTCATTTCCCCAAATATTGGTTCATAACAGTTATTTGCGTTAATCTGGGATATTTTATTGCGTATTACGAAAAGAAAATAACGAAGATTTTAAACTCACATAAGGTATTGTCTTATTCTTCCCTCGGAGCGATATTGTTATTATCTTTTATCGGGTTGATGAGGACTCAAACTTATATATTTGAAGAGTTTTGGCTAATAAGCGTGGCTATTTCGGTTTATGTTATTGTCAGGACTTTGGGATTCCTTCAGTGGAAATGGTTATGCCAAATTGGAATTATTTCGCTCGAGATTTATTTAATTCATGGGATCCCGTTGTTGATTGGTAAATATATCGGCCTTGATAATTTTCTACTCTGGCTCTTTACATATGGGTTATCGATTCCCTGTGCTCTTTTGCTTAATCATATTTTTGATTTAATAGAAAAATGGATTAATCGGGCGGTCTTAAAGTCCTCATAAAAGACAATACAGACCCGGCTATATATTGATCCAAAGAAAAAAATGGGGGCAGTTAGCAAAGATAAAAAGGATCTAATCGCAGTTTTTTGTAATAATCGGCTTTATAATCGCAAAAATTTGTACCTATTTATGTTCTTAATCGTGAATTTTTGTATGACGATATAAGTCGGCATCCGAAAAGTAAGTCCGTCTCAAGCGATCTAATTTTCCCAATTTTATATACTAATGGCTTTGCTTTATTTCACGGGTAGTTCTCTCTTTTTGAGGACGATGTAAGATTCGCCTATAGATGAGTTTAGGCGGGTTATGGAGTCATTGAGGCAGTCGACGGTATTAATCATAGGTAGCACCTTTTTCAACATATCTTCGAGCTGCATGTTATCGCATGCTATTTCTGTGGTGAATATATCCTTCAACTGTATCGTATCATTATGGAGAAGGTATTGACCGCCGAGGCTATTGCAGTTGGTCACGATCCCGAATGTATTATCTTCTCTGAAATCGATATATGCAGTCATGCCCTCTTCTGTTTCAGAAGGGCGGACATAAGAAGAGTCGTTCTCAACTACGTTCTCAATATCCCATTGGCCTTGAATATTGGGCGAAGGGATTTCTTTATCTCCGGTGTTCGCTGCTTGGGATTTATCCGGATTGCTGCTTCCTACTGAGCAGGAAGTGATGACGATAAGGAGGAAGATTGAAAGGTGTTTCAACATAATTAGTTTGATTTCTGAAAAATTAGTATTAGTAGTGGAAGGAGGAGCCGCCGAGAAATTCGCGCAGCAGGGAGGTGGAGGGTACGGTATCGAGCGAAATGGGCATGAAGTAGCTGAGGAAACGCAGCAGGCGGCGCGCTTCTGCGTATTCGGGGATGTCTGAGGGCACACGCTCCAGGAGTTCCTCGCCTTGCCGCTTCATGACTCCGAGCTCGAAGATGAAGGAGGAATTAAACATGGCGTCGGCGTTTTCCTGATAGGGGAAGATCCACTTTTCTTCGCCACGGCGCACGCTGGGCCAGCGCCGGAGGGTGTCTTCAGCCGAGACTCCGCGGAAGTTATGGTCGCGGATGATGCGACGCAGCAGGCGGTTGTCGGTGGTTGAGACCCAGTTGTGGTCGTCGATGGCGATGGTGGTGAGAGCCGATACGTAAAGCCGGTATTTCATCACTTCGTCGATGTCTTTTGTGAGCTCGGGGTTGAGACCGTGGATGCCCTCGATAAGTAGGATTGAGCGGTCGGTGAGGCGTATGGTGTTGCCCTTGTATTCGCGCTGTCCGGTGTGGAAGTTGTAAGTGGGGAGGGCCACTTCCTTGCCGGCGATGATGTCGCTGAGGTCGCGGTTAAAGAGCTCAAGGTCAAGAGCGTAGAGAGATTCGTAATCGTAGTCGCCTGATTCATCCCGGGGGGTGTGGTGGCGATCCACGAAGTAGTTGTCCAGGGATATCATCCGAGGGCGCAGGAGGTTGGTCATGAGCTGGATGGCCAGACGGTTGGTGGTGGTGGTTTTGCCGGAGGAGGAAGGCCCGGCGATGAGCACAACGCGGGCGCCTCCTTTTTCGTAGCGCTCGGTGATCTCGTCGGCGATGCGTGCCAGGTGCTTGTTGTGGAGGGCTTCGGCCACGTTGATAATCTCGTTGGAGTGGTCGGCGAGGATGGCGCGGTTGAGCTCGCCTACGTTGCTGACTCCTAAGGTGCGGTTGAAGTCGAGATAGTCGGTAAAGGCCTTGTAGAGCTTCTTTTGAGGGATGGGGATGCGAGGCTGAGTCAAGTCGTTGGGGTCAGGGCTGAGCAGCAGCATGCCTTCGCAGTAGGGCACAAGGTCAAATACCTTCAGAATTCCCGTGGAGGGTGCCAGCGCACCGTAATAGCTGTCGGCCACGCCGTCGAGCTTATAATATACTGTGTAGAGGCGGCGGATGGTCTGCAGAAGCAGCACCTTGTCGTCGAGCCCTTCTTCGCTGAAGATGTCAATAGCGTCGGAGGTGAGCTGCTCGTAACGCAGGAAGGGGATGTCGGCGTCGATTATCTCTTGCATGGCAGCTTTCAGCCGGGCCACGGTTTCGGGGGTCAAAGGCCTGTCGGCGCCTTGCACCGAGCAGTAGAGACCGTGGGATATGGAGTGCTCGATGCGCAGCCGGCATCCGGGGAGCGTGCGCCTTACGGCAAGATATAGCACCATGCAAAGCGACCGTGTGTAGGTCCTCTCGCCCGAGGGACTGGCCGCTGTTACGAATTCAACTTGCTTTGGCATATAGACCCGGAAATGCAGGCTCTCTGTTTTGTTATTCACGCGGGCACAGACGGCCTTGAGGTCGGGGAGGATGCGTGAGGCCACTTCCCGGAGGGTTTCGCCCCCGGCGACGTCAACGTAGGTGCCTGTATTTGTGCAGAAAATCTGGAGTTTTTGATTCATTGTGGGGTAAATAGTTGAAAATGAGATGAATAAACTGCGGTTATCGAGCCGCGTGATTGTTTTGCGGGCTGAAAAGATGCCCTTGTGAGGTGGCGATGAGCCAATTATTCTGCAAAAATAACGATTTGTTTTAAAAATTTGTTTTATCTTTGTGGGAAATATTGCTCACCTAAAATTTTTTACAGCTATGAAAAATAGTCTTTTGATTGCCCTTGGCTTGGCAGCGCTGGGCCTGCTTTTGGGCCTGTTTATCCGCTCGGCAGCCGGAGTGATTGTCGACAAGGACCGGTCGGTCACCGTGCGCGGCCTCTCCGAGCGTGAGGTCATGGCCAACAAGGTCACATGGCCTATCGTCTACAAAATTTCCGGCAACGACCTTCCGGCCCTCTACTCGCAGTATGAATCCAACAACAGCGCAGTCAAGGCCTACCTCAGCTCCAACGGTGTCAGCGCCGAGGAAATCTCGGTCAACGCCCCCAATATCACCGACAACAGCGCGCAGAGCTACTCCACTTCCGCTCCCTATCGCTACAACCTGACGGGCGTCATCACCGTCACCTCCTCTCACGTCGAAGCCGTGCAGAAGCTCATCAACCGTCAGGGCGAGCTCCTCAAGCAGGGCATCGCCGTCATCGCCTCCGACTGGAATTATCAGACGATCTACGAATACACCGCCCTCAACGACATCAAGCCCGAAATGATCGCCGATGCCACCGCCAACGCTCGCGCAGCCGCCGACAAATTCGCCGAAGACTCCGGAGCCAAAGTCGGACGCCTCATCACCGCCAGCCAGGGCCAGTTCTCAATCGAAGACCGCGACCCCTACACCCCCTACATCAAGCGCATCCGCGTAGTCACCTCCCTCAAATACGAAATCCGTTAACCACCACAACTCCCCACACTCATTCTCAAGGCTATGGAAGAGAAGAAATTGTTTTTGCTTGATGCTTACGCGTTGATCTATCGGGCTTATTATGCGCTGATTCGCACTCCCAGGATCACCTCCAAGGGCTTTAACACCAGCGCGATATTCGGTTTTTGCAACACTCTTGAGGAGCTGCTGCGAAAGGAGGAGCCTGACTATGTCGCCGTGTGTTTCGACCCTCCCGGTGGCCACACGTTCCGCTCTGAGCTCTACCCGGAATACAAGGCCAACCGCGAAAAGCAGCCGGAAGACATCACCCTCTCCATTCCTTACATAAAAGACATCATCCGCGCCTGGCGCATCCCGGTCATCGAGGTTGAGGGCTACGAGGCCGACGACGTCATCGGCACCCTTGCGCAGCAGGCCGAGTGCCGAGGCTTCATCACCTACATGATGACTCCCGACAAGGACTACGGACAGCTCGTCACCGACCGCATCATCCAGTATAAGCCATCCTCGAAGGGCAGCGGGGTGGAGATCCGCACACCCGAGAAGATCCGCGAGATCTTTGGCATCTCCTCGCCTCATCAGGTCATTGACCTGCTGGCTCTTGAGGGCGACAAGATCGACAACATCCCGGGATGCCCGGGGGTGGGGGAGAAGACGGCTCAGAAGCTGATCGCGGAATTCGGCTCGGTAGAAAATCTGCTTGACCACGTGGATGAAATCAAGGGCGCAAATCAGCAGAAACTGCGCGATAATGCCGATCAGATCCGATTCTCCAAAGTTCTGGCCACGATCAAAACCGACGTGCCGGTTGATGTGGACCTGGAGGAGATGCGCCGCTCCGAGCCTGACATGTCCGAACTCCTGCGCATCTATCAGGAACTGGAATTCAGGTCCTTCATCGCTAAGCTCACCGCACGGGCAACTCTTGAAAGCTCTCCCCTTCCTGCATCCACCCCGACTGCAAAGCCGGGCGAGGGGATGGGTTCGCTATTCGATATGGTCAGTGCGGAGACTGACGCGCCCCACGCAGTGGATGTGCCTGAATTTGAATTGATTACGGCGGCATCGCCCTCTGATGTGGCTCGCGAGATTTCTCAGGCGCTGACCCTGAAGGATGTGGGTATCAGCCTCTTTGCCATTGGCGATGAGGAGATGACGGCGCGCTGGGTGGCCCTGGCTGTGGCTTACGACAGCAAGGCAGTCTACGTCCCGCTCCCCACCACGGAAAGCGCCCGCCAGGAGATCCTTGTGATGCTTGAGCCGCTGTTCAATGCCAAGGACGTGACTTTGGTCAGCCACGACATCAAGCGCGACATCGTGCTGCTCCGCCGCGAGAATATCGATTTCACGGCCAACTATTTCGACACATCGGTAGCCCATTATCTGCTGAAGCCGGAGATGCGCCACAACATCGAGGCCGTGGCCTATGACCTGATGGCCTATCGCACCGTGTGCTACGACATGCCTGACCTTGAGCGACGGAAAGAATGCGCCTCGCTTTCGGCCCTGACCCCGCGCAGGGTGGGGGAGACAGCCTACATCTCCCTGCGTCTGATGCCCGAATTGCTCAAAGCTCTTGAGCAGGCCGACCAGGTCAAGCTCCTTCGGGAGATTGAGCTGCCCTTCATCCCGGTGCTGGCCGCGATGGAGTGGGAGGGCGTGAGAGTCGATGTCGAGGAGCTTGCCAGGCTCTCGCTATCGCTGTCGTCTCGCCTCGAAAAGCTCCAGGCCGAGGCCTATGAAATGGCCGGTGAGGTCTTTAACGTGGGCTCCCCCTCGCAGGTAGGCGAGATCCTTTTCGGCAAGATGCAAATCGACCCGAAGGCCAAAAAAACCAAACGCGGAGCCTGGTCCACCACTGAGGAGATCCTCGAAAAATACCGCTCCAAAGCGCCTATCGTTGACGTTATCCTCAAAGTGCGCGCCCTGAAAAAGCTGCTCAGCACCTACGTCGACGCTCTTCCGAAATTGATAAATCCGGAAACAGGAAAAATCCACACCACTTATAATCAGATCGTTACGGCCACAGGTCGCATCTCCTCAACCAATCCCAACCTTCAGAACATACCGGTGCGCACCGACGATGGCCGCGACATCCGCCGCGCCTTCATCCCCGACGAGGGCTGCTTGATGCTGGCGGCTGATTATTCGCAGATCGAGTTGCGCCTTATGGCCGATTTTTCGGGCGACAAGGAGATGCTGCACGCTTTCTACTCGGGCGAGGACATCCACCGCTCCACGGCCGCGAAAATCTACCATGTGCCTCTGGATGAGGTCACTCCAGACATGCGTCGCAACGCCAAAACCGCCAATTTCGGCATCATTTATGGTATCTCGGCCTTTGGCCTGTCTGAGCGTCTGGAAATCCCGCGCTCTGAGGCAAAAATGCTCATCGACGGGTATATGGCCACATATCCCGATGTGGCGAAATACATGTCGGATGCCATCGCAGGAGCTCGCGACAGGGGCTACGTCACCACCATCATGGGCCGCAAGCGCTATCTGCCGGATATCAATTCGCGCAACGCTACCGTGCGCGGCTATGCAGAGCGCAACGCCATCAACGCCCCCCTGCAGGGCTCAGCGGCCGACATCATCAAGAAGGCCATGATTGCCATCGACCGCGAGATCCGCGCCCGCGGGCTGCGCTCGCGCATGATCATGCAGGTGCACGACGAGTTGGTTTTCAACGTTATCCCGGAGGAGCTTCCTCAAGTGCAGGAAATGGTGGTGCAGGAGATGGAACGCGCATATAGCGGCCGCGTGCCTCTGGAAGTAGGCGTCGGCGTCGGCTCCAACTGGCTTGAAGCACACTGATTTGACCGGGAGGTGTCACGCGGCTCGCGTGACACATTTCCCCGGAGGTGTCACGCCGCTTGCGTGACACCTATGTATGATAAATAGTTATTTATTGATTTTATCGAGGCGGGCTTGCATTTTGAGCATTTCGTCGCGCAGGCGTGCAGCCTCGATAAATTCCATGTCCTTGGCGGCCTGAAGCATCTGCCGGCGAGTGTTCTCGATGTGGCGCTCCATCTCCTGCGGGGTCATGTAGGCCAACACGGGGTCGGCGGCCACGTCGGCCGTGCGATTGAATTCGTTGATGTAGATGTCGTTGTTCTTGCGGCCTTTCGAGGGTTGCTGCTTCGATTTTGAATGGGAGGAGCGTGCCGGAGCCACATCGTCGATGTCTTCGTGAAGGCCGATGATGGCGTTGCGGGCCTTGATGATGGCCGTGGGGGTTATGCCGTGCTCCTCATTGTATTGCATCTGCAGCTTGCGGCGGCGCTCGGTCTCGTCGATGGTGAGTTGCATCGATTCGGTGATCTTGTCGGCGTACATGATCACGGTGCCGTTCACGTTACGCGCGGCGCGGCCCACGGTCTGCGTCAGCGACCGGTGGCTGCGCAGAAATCCCTCCTTGTCGGCGTCGAGAATGGCCACGAGGCTCACTTCCGGCAGGTCCAATCCCTCGCGCAGGAGATTCACACCCACGAGCACGTCGTAGTTGCCGGCGCGCAGGTCGTCGAGGATCTTGATGCGGTCGATGGTCTCGACGTCCGAGTGGATGTAGGCCGTGGCGATGCCCATCTTGATAAGGTAGGCGTTGAGCTCTTCGGCCATGCGCTTGGTCAGGGTTGTCACCAGGGTGCGCTCGCCCTTTGAGATGCGTTGCTGGATCTCCTCGATGAGGTCGTCGACCTGATTGAGCGAGGGGCGCACCTCGATTTTGGGGTCAAGCAGGCCCGTGGGGCGGATAAGTTGCTCAACCACAACTCCCTCGGATCGCTGGAGCTCGTAGTCGGCAGGTGTGGCGGAGACGTAGATGGTCTGAGGCGTGAGGCTTTCGTATTCCTCAAAACGCAGGGGGCGGTTGTCAAGGGCGGCGGGAAGGCGGAAGCCGTACTCCACCAGGTTGGTCTTGCGCGAAAGGTCGCCGCCGTACATGGCGCGGATCTGCGGAATCGTGACGTGGCTCTCGTCGATAATCGTCAGGAAATCCTTCGGGAAATAGTCCAGGAGGCAGAAGGGACGCATCCCGGGCTGGCGGCCGTCGAAATATCGACTGTAATTCTCGATGCCGGAGCAATAGCCCACCTCTTTTATCATCTCCACGTCGTAGGTCACACGCTCGTAAAGCCTTTTTGCCTCGAGCATCTTGGCCTCGCGGTTGAAATTGTCGACAGCTGTGCCCAAGTCGAGCTGAATCTGCGCGATTGCGCTCTGCTGCCTGGCCGGAGAGGTCACAAAGATGTTGGCGGGGAAGATGTTGAAATTGTCATGCTTGCCCAAGGCCACGTTGTCGTTGACGTAATAAGTGGATATGCTCTCGATTTCGTCGCCCCAGAACACCAGGCGGAGCACGATTTCCTCGTAGGCCAGACGCACGTCCACGGTGTCGCCCTTGGCGCGGAATGTGCCGCGTGCCAGGTCGGTTTCGCTCCGGCTGTAGAGAGCTGCCACGAGTTTGCGCAAAAATTCGTTGCGCGAAATCTTCTCTCCCACACGGATGCTCACGGCGCTCTGGCCGAAGTCCTCGGGATTGCCCATGCCGTAGAGACACGACACCGACGACACCACAATCACGTCCCTGCGGCCCGAAAGCAGGGCAGAGGTCGTGGCCAGTCGGAGCTTCTCGATCTCGTCGTTGACCATCAAGTCCTTCTCGATGTATTTGTCCACAGAGGGGATGTAGGCCTCAGGCTGGTAGTAGTCATAGTACGATACGAAATATTGCACTGAATTCTCCGGGAAGAAATTCTTGAACTCACCGTAGAGCTGGGCGGCCAAGGTCTTGTTGTGACTGAGCACAAGGGTGGGGCGCTTCACCTGTTGGATCACGTTGGCCATAGTGAAGGTCTTGCCCGAACCGGTCACGCCAAGAAGGGTCTGCGCCGGTGTGCCGTCTTTCACCCCTTCCACCAGTTGGGAGATAGCTTGCGGCTGGTCGCCGGTGGGCTTATATTGTGAAGAAAGTTTAAAGTCCATAGTCAAAAAGAATCATTCTTGCAAAGTTACGAAATTTTTTTCAAAAAACCTACACCTTACATAAATGCCAACACATATAATATATAAGTAATATACAAGTAGGGTAATATAAATATAAGTAATATAAAGGTAGGGTAATATAAATATAAGGTCGCCTTATGGTTAAATCCCATTGTATTTATAAAAGTAGGGTCGCCACTTGTGGCGACGGCTTGTGGCGACGGCTCGTGGGGCGCGGTGGTCATGAGGGGAACGGATGCACCGTGGTGCATCCCAACTTTCGATTAATCCGCATAATCCGTTTTTTGTTTGAATCATTGCTCTTTGGCCATATGTCGGCCTTCTTGTGCTTGAAAAACGCAAAAATCGCTGTCGATGTCGGAAAATTATGTTAAAAAGCAACATTTTTGTGTCAAAATTGAAAAATTTCAAGAAAATATTTGGTGGGAATGAAAATTTGTTGTAGTTTTGCAGCGTCCAAAGGAAATAAAACTCTTGAGGGCGCTTCAAAAACACTTCCAAAATAATCCAATAAGTTTAACCAATAGACAATTTCTCTTATGAAAAAACTCTACTCAATCGCGCTCGCAGCTGCCGTTGCTCTCTCAGCTTCCGCATCTGCACCCGCAGTGAAGCAAATCAACACTGCTAAGGCTATCAACAAAGCCACCGCAATTGCTTCTAACATCAAAATCGAGAAAAAAGCTGCTGACGCTCAACCCATGAAAGTTGCTGCCGCCAATGACAACAAATCCATCGATGGTCTTTACACCATCACAATCGGTGACTATTACCTTCAAAGCGGTACCAACTCTGCATACGACGCTGATGCTACAATTGTAGATAACGGCGATGGCACCATCACAATCGAATGTGATGATTTCTTCGATCCTGTTACCGCTGAATACGACGCTGCAGCCGGCACAGTATCTTTCAAAACCGATGCCACAAGAACCCCTGTACCCATGGCCGATGGTAGTACATACTACACTGCCTTCACCCCATTTGCATGGACTACTACAATTGTCCCCGGTGACTATACAGTTAACTACAAAGATGGAGTTTTTGATTTTCCCGCAGATCATGGCTTCTCATGGCCTGCTTATGAAACCAAAGACGCTACCGACGTAAAAGGATATTACAATATCTTTGATGTAATATCACTTGCAAAAGACGATGCTGTATTGTATGAAAACGCTCAATGGACCGGCAACTTCCTCACCAACATATTCAATGGCACATCTGCTGTAGATCCTGTTTCTACTAATGTCGTATATTCAGAAGCTACCAAAACCTACACAATCAAGGATGCCTTCGCAGCTACATACGCTCAGTTAGGCTTTGACGCAGTTTCTCCTGACGTAAAAGTTGTTGCTTCTGACCCCGACAACTGCATTGTACCTGAAACCACCACCAAAATAAACGGTGGCACTACCGATGGCGTATACTTCGTACTGAGTCGATCAGCTAATACTTCTGACCCCTCTACCGTAGAAGAAGCATATCGAATCAAACTTACCCAAGATGACGAGACAATCACTATCGTATTCCCCGAGAAATCTATGTACTTGTGGCCCTCTAACACCTCCTCACTCTATTATGCTAACGCAGTAGAGAGTAAGCTCGTGATTAAGAAACCTACCACCGGCATCAACGACGTGAAAGTTGAAGGCGCTACCGAAGCTCCCGTTTACTACAACCTTCAGGGTGTACGCGTTGCTAACCCCGAAAACGGTATCTTCATCGAAGTTCGTGGCAACAAAGCAGTTAAAGTGCTGAAATAATCCCACAGCCTAAATATCCCTATCAGAATAGCCCGCCCCGTGCGGGCTATTTTCATTTCCTGACCGGGAGGGCTACGGCGGGCCGCCGTAGGTTACCATGTGACGGTCGGGCCGACCGCCACCCCCCGGTCACGTGAAATCCGTAGTTTTTCAATTAAGCCCCCATTAGGATGGACAGCAGTGAACAAAAATGCCGGCAGATATGTTGAAATTATGCCCGAGACAATTTCGGGACCACGTAACAACTATTAATTCATCCTCCCTATGTCAAGCACATTCACCACATCACCCGCCTCCAAAGAAGTAACCTCCAACTCCACAGCCGATGCTCGCAAAGCCCTCCTCTCCGACGGCACCATTTTCGACCTGGCAGAATACATCGCCTCCAACCCCGAAAAGGACCCCGAAGTGGAAGCTCAATACGCCAAACTCCGCGCCGAAGAACTTGATGGCATGCGTCGCAATCCCTCGCGCTATGGCAAGCAGCACATCGAGCGCCTCCTCTCAGATGGCGTCTTTACTCTTGACGAACTCTTTGCTGCCGAGGTTATTACTCCAAAAAGCTGGCAGAAAGTGCAACTCAATCGCGAGTACCTGCCCGTGATGTCTGATTTCCAGAAAGGCAACCAAGAGCTCACCCCCATGCCCGGCACTGACGTCTACTTTTTCGGTATGCCATCCTCGGGCAAAACCTCCCTGCTGATGGGCATGGCAGCTGCCAACGGTCTGGATTTCACCCTTGACATGCGCACCAACGGTGGCCCCTACGCAGCAGCGCTCCGCCAATACGCACAGGCCGGCCTCACACCCGGTCGCACCCTCGGACGCTTCGTCACGGCCATCTCCGGCGAGATCAACGACCTCAAGCGCAACGGTAAGGTGAAAAATGTGCCTATTAATCTTATTGAAATGTCGGGCGAGGAGTTTGCCCTCCGCATTGCAGAGACCAAGGAGCCCTCGATCGCCAACATGGGCACAGGGGTGACCAACATGCTGCGCAACGACAATCAGAAAATCTTCTTCATCATCGTAGATGCCTCAAAACCAATGGTTAAGGTGAGCTATCTCGATCATGAAATCTCGGAGGACATGGATGTGGCCAAACAGGTGAAATTCCGCTATATCTCGCAGCTTGATATCCTGGATAAGTTTATGGTGCTTATCTCTCTGCCTGAGAATCAGGAAATTATGAGCCGCGTAAGCGCCATCCACTTTATCGTGACCAAGGCCGACTCTATCGAGAGCGACACCGACGAGGATCGCGACACCAAGGCCCTCAACCTCATCAACGGCCACTACCTGAGCGTGGTCGAGCAGCTCAAGAACTACTGCCGTCGCACCAAGCGCATCAACAAAAAGACCGACTTCACCCCGGTGGTCTACACCTACTCCCTGGGCGAATTCCACCCCGGCGACGTCTTTGACTACGACAATACCGATGCCCTGAAGATCATCGATGCCATCCGTACCTCCAACGTCGGCCCCCTGCGCTCATCTTGGCAGCGCTTCAAAGACACCTTCAGAGTGGTCTAAGCACACTGGGAAGTCGAGGGCAGTAACCGGGAAGTCGAGGGCGGCTCGCCCTCGACATTATTTTTATCACTACGCTTCCGATAGGCATGAAAAGTGCAAAATGCACTATTTGACGGTTTGTTTGACCGCAGAAGCGTTAATAGTCTGATAATTAGAGGGAAAGAGGTGAGGGGAATGACATCAATCGGTATAATCGTCTTTGCGATTGGGGTTCATCGGAAACCATCCTTTCATTACTCTCTTGCGTTGATCAAAAATCTCCTTAATTGTCCAGAGAGAGGAGAAAGCTATGACTCCGGCCAAGGTGGAAAGGAAAACATCGCTGAGGAGGAAAGATATCACGCCCATGCCTATGCCTAACAGAAGAAACCACCACCAGCATTTGACGCCGAAGTAGTATTCACATTTTATACATATCGGATGAAAAACGCCTATTACAATGAATGTGCACACGCCGATTGCAAGGCCTAAAAGATGATATTGCTCGAGAAAATAGGATATAGTGTTCATATCTGCAAAGTTAATAAAAATTTTTAAAATGCACTATTTGACGGTGACCGGGAGGTCGGGGACGAGTCGCACACGACAAATCTACTACTTATCAGTATGACTGTCATGTGTTTGTAGGGTCGCCACTCGTGGCGACAGGTGCCAGGAAAGCAGGTTATCGAGGCTGGTCGCCACAAGTGGCGACCCTACACTATAGAATCCGCGGAATCCGTAGTTTTTGTTTTTTCACCACGACGAAACAATGTCGCGCGCGGGCCGCACGCAACCTCCCGGTCACTTCCCGGTCAAAGGAACGGATGCACCATGATGCTTCCCTACATACGCTATAAGAAAGGGGTTGAGCCGGATGTCGGTTCAACCCCCTTGGTGAGTTCGTGATGGTGGATTAGCAGACGCCTTCGCCCATCATGGCGTTGGCAACCTTCATGAAGCCGGCGATGTTGGCGCCCTTCATGTAGTTGATGTAGCCGTCGGTCTCTACGCCGTACTGCAGGCACTGGTTGTGGATATCTTCCATAATGGTGTGCAGACGCTGGTCAACCTCCTCGGCGCCCCACTGGATGTGCATTGCGTTCTGGCTCATTTCCAGGCCGGAAGTGGCCACACCGCCGGCGTTGACAGCCT
>CAZNRK010000025.1:0-26665 GCA_964575435.1 uncultured Bacteroides sp. | reverse complement strand
GGTCAGATTTCGGTGTTGATGGTCAGTATGCCGTCGCTTTGGGCGCGGTCAAAGAGGTCCTGGCGGAGGGTAAGGTCAAACGTGCGCCGACTTTGAAATTTCATCCTCTCGGCTATCATCTCCTTAGCCGCCTCGTAAGGCATGATCGCCCCTGAGGGGAGCACTTCGGAGATGTCAAGCAGATAGGTGAACCCCCCGGCCGAGGTGTCGATATATCTATGCGCACGCAGGAAGGCGTCGGCCCCGGCTGTGCCGAAATCGTATGGGATGCGGTTTTCGATCTGCTCCCAGTCCACCCACCGGTCGCGGAAATAGTCGTAGTGCACGGCGCGCGAGAGTTCGCTTTTCTCCAGGCGGTCGATGTCGGCAGCCTTTGTCGAGCGGTAGAGCCGGCGCAAGGTGGAGAGAGATTTGTCGTCGTCAGGCACTTTTAGATACACGCCCCTGACCATTGGTCTCGACAGCCGAAATTCCTCGCGATTCTGCTCATAATATGCCCGCAGGGAATCTTCTGAGGCGGGTGCCGGCTGGTGAGCGTCAAACATTTGTCGCCCGTACTCCCACATAATCAAGCGGTTACGGTATTCATTGGTGAGTCGGTCGATCTCTGTCATGTCGATCTCTTTTGAGGCCACTCGAGAGATCAGGCGGTCGTCGATCCATGCGCGGATGTAGGCGCGAGCCAGGCGCACGCTGTCGTCGACAGCAATTCCGGAGGGAATTTTCGTGCGCAATTCCTCATAGGTGAGCTTTTCGTTGCCCACTGAGGCCACAAACGGCTCGGCATCGCCGTTTTTATTGCCGCACGATGTGGCTGCAATCAAAAACGCGATGCCGATGGCGAAGATGAAGCGGATTTTCATCCTTCTGTTGGATATTGAATCAAATGCGGGATTTTGCGATTATTTTTTGAGCTTTTTGAGCTCTTTTTGATTTATCTGCACAGGATATTTCTCGTGCAGAGATTTTACCCACTCTGTCTCAAGCATTTGCTGATAATCGATAACGGCCTGACCGCGCACGTCGGCCACCTCCTCCGGGGCGGTGAGCACCTTGCCCTGGAAGGCAATGTACACGGGCCATCGCTGGCTCTGGGGCTCGGGTTTGGCGGCGTTAAAGCCAAGGTAATCGGTGATCACATTCTCGCCCTGAGCAGCGATTACGCGCTCGAGCTTGACATCCTTGCCGAATTTTGCACGCAGCTCCTTGGTGAAGGCATCGCGGTCGGTGACAGGTGTGGTGATTTTGTCAGTGTAATCCTTAATCTGAGCCAGAACAGAATCGTTGGTGGCAAAAATGATGTAGGATTTAAATTTGGGCTTCTCCCAGGTGTACTTATCGCGATTGAGACGGAAATATTCTTCAAGGCCTTTTTCGTCTTGGGTGGCGCGGTCCCATACTTTTTCGTTGGAGATCTCAAAGAGCAAGAGGCCGTCGCGGTATTCGTTCAGGAGGTTGCGATATTCCACGTTTTCCTTCTCAAGCTGCTCCGACGCCAGGTCAAAGAGAGCCTTCTGGTATTCAATGTTTACGCGGGTGTCAATCAGTTCTTGAGCGTCTGCCGGTCTCATGGATGCACGCAGAGGCATAGGAGTCATCACCTCGGCCACTGTCACCTCCTTGCCTCCCACGGTAAAGGCCGGAAGAGTGCTGAGGTTCACTTTTTCAATGGTTTCGGCAGACAGAACGCTGTCGGCAAACAGCTCTGAGTTCAGAGCCTCGAGGGTGCTTTGGTTCACCATCGATCCGGTGCGCTTGGCCAAAGCGTCGAGGGTGGCTTTAAGGGGAAGGTTCTTACGATAATCGCGTGAAATTTCGTTTTTGATAGCTTCCTCCACATCCTCATAGGGGGCTGCGCCGCGGGCGTCATGCTTGAGGATGATGTGATACCCGAAAGGCGAGAGGAAGGGTTCGGAAAGCTCACCGGGCTCAAGGGCAAAGGCGATGCTGTCGAAGGGCTGCACCATCATTCCGCGAGCGAACCATCCAAGGTTGCCGCCTTTGGCACCCGAACCGGGGTCCTGCGAGTATTGCTTTGCGATGGTGGGGAAATCGGCGCCGTTTTTGAGAACAAGGTAGAGCGAGTCGGCCATCTGTTTTGCTTTCTCGACTTCAACGTCAGATTTTTGGCGGGTGAGGAGCAGGATGTGGGAGGCGTTCACCTCAGAGGCAGGCGTCTCGGAATCCACGCGTATCAAGTGCCAGCCAAAACCGGAATTCACGGGTTCGGAAATCTCGCCCACGGGGGTGTTGTAAGCCATCTCCTCAAAAGCGTAGGGGAAACGGCCGGCATTGACCGTGCCCATGCGTCCGCCCTCAGCCGAGGAGTAGCGGTCGGTAGAGTAGGTTTTGGCAGCATCTTCAAAGCTGATGTGGCCCGCCAGGATTTCTTGGCGCAGCGAGTCCATAAACGCCTTGCCCTTCTGCACCGGCACCATTATGTGGCTCACCTGCAGAGAGCGCAGGCGGTGGGCGTAAGCGTCTTTCTTCAGCTGCTCGGCCACACCCTTATCTTCAAGGTAGGGGCGAGCCAGCTCCGTGCGATATTGCTCAAACTCCTGTTTGAACTTAGCCACAGTGTCATATTTCGCCTCCAAAGCATCGGCCACCTTCAAGCGATAGTCGATAAAAAGCTCAAGATAGCTGTCAACGCTCTGAGGCTCAACCTGTTGGGCGTTATTTTTATTATAGAGATAATTGAAGTCGCTGACGGGGATTTCCTTACCGTCAACCTTCAGCAGAGTGGGGTCCTTCTTTGCATTCGCAGCAAAAGCCAGGCCCAAGCACAGCAAAAGAGAGAAAATCAGTTTCGGGGTTTTCATAATAAGATAATAACTACATATCAAATTTTAAAACGTAAAGGATATATAGTTTATTGTGTCTGGGTCAAAAAATCCATTAAGGGACGGGTAGCATAAGTAAAACAGCTAAGAAAGTCATTTTAACCTTCATAGCTGTTTCAATAATTCGTTGATGGACGTTTACTGATGTGAGGCGCTGTAGTTGGGGGCTTCGCTGGTGATGGCCACGTCGTGGGGGTGGCTCTCGGCTACGCCGGCGCCGGTGATGCGCACAAACTGGGCGTTGTGCAGGTCGTCAATGTTGTGGGCGCCACAGTAGCCCATGCCGGAGCGCAATCCGCCAAGCATTTGATACACAACTTCATAGAGCGTGCCTTTGTACGGCACACGCGCTGCGATGCCTTCGGGCACGAGCTTCTTGGTGTCGGTGACGTTGCCCTGGAAGTATCGGTCTTTCGACCCGTGTTCCATAGCCTCGAGCGATCCCATGCCGCGGTAGGCCTTGTATTTGCGACCGTTGAAGATGATGGTTTCGCCGGGCGATTCCTCCACGCCGGCGAGCATGCCGCCGAGCATCACGGAGCTGCCGCCCGCTGCCAGAGCCTTGACGATGTCGCCTGAATAGCGGATGCCACCGTCGGCAATCATGGGCACGTCGGTGCCCTCGAGGGCTTGGTAGACGTCGTAGATAGCAGTGAGCTGCGGCACGCCCACACCGGCAATCACTCGCGTGGTGCAGATCGAGCCGGGTCCGATGCCCACTTTCACAGCGTCGGCGCCATTGTCAATCAGAAACTTAGCAGCATCGCCGGTGGCGATATTGCCCACCACCACGTCGATCATCGGGAAGCGCTCTTTTACCGAGCGAAGCGTACCGATCACACCCTTCGAGTGGCCGTGTGCAGTGTCAATGACCACAGCGTCCACTCCGGCCGCAACCAGAGCCTCAACGCGCTCAAGCACGTCGCCTGTCACGCCCACGGCAGCGGCCACCCTAAGCCGTCCGAGCTCGTCCTTGCAGGCGTTGGGCTTGTCCTTTGCTTTGGTGATATCTTTATATGTTACCAGGCCGATAAGTTTGCCCGTGGGGTCGATCACCGGCAGCTTCTCGATCTTGTGGCGCTGCAGGATTTCGGCAGCCTCCTCCAGGTTGGTGGTCTGGGAGGTGGTGATGAGGTTTTCGGAGGTCATGACCTCGTCGATGAGGCGGTTGCCGTCGCGCTCAAAGCGAAGGTCGCGGTTGGTGACGATGCCCACGAGCATGCCCTTGCGGTCCACCACGGGGATGCCGCCGATGTGGTATTCCTCCATCATGGCCAGGGCGTCGTTGACCGTAGAGCCGCGGCGGATGGTCACGGGGTCGTAGATCATGCCGTTTTCAGCACGCTTCACGGCATGCACCTGCCGGGCCTGGTCGGCGATCGACATGTTCTTGTGAATCACGCCGATACCTCCCTCACGAGCGATGGCAATGGCCATGGCCGACTCGGTGACGGTGTCCATCGCAGCCGAGACAATCGGCACGTTGAGGGTAATGTTACGCGAGAATTTTGAACGCAAATCTACCTGGCGGGGCAGAACATCTGAATATGCCGGGATGAGGAGGACATCATCAAATGTGAGGCCTTCCATCTTTACGCGGTCTGAAATAAATGACATATGGCTTGGGATTTTTTATGGCTGCAAAGTTACGAATTTTTTTCCGGATTCCAAAGAAATCAACTCCCGAGCCAGCCCAGGAACCAGCCCGAAATCATTACATAGATGATAAGGCCGAAGATATCGTTGGAAATCTGGATGAAGGGTCCGGTGGCCAGAGCCGGGTTGATGTGGAGCTTTTCCAGAGTCAGAGGCACCACCGACCCCAGCAGCGTGGCAAACATCGTGACGGCAAACAGCGACACGGCCACCGACAGGGTCACGGCCATCTGGTCGGGCAGGAATATCACATTATATATAAACATCACCAGGGAGATAATCGTGGCGTTGAGCAGGCCCACGAGAAATTCCTTGCCGATTTGTTTGCCAAATTCCTTGACATCGAGAGTGCCGTTGGCCAAGCTCTGCACCACGATAGCCGAGGCCTGCACTCCGACATTACCTCCCGTGCCGCCAATGATGGGGATAAAAAGGGCCAGAGCGGTCACAGCCTTGAGCTGGTCTTCAAACGTGCCGAGAATCAGCGAGGCCACGATGCCCGAGGCGATGCCGATGAGCAGCCACGGGATGCGTGCGCGGGTCTGAGCCAGCACGCTGTCGTCAGAGTCAATATCTGAGGAGATACCCGAAGCCAACTGGTAGTCGCGCTCGCTGGCCTCGCGCACCTGGTCCATGACGTCGTCGACCGTGATTCGCCCCAGCAGCCGCCCGATTGAGTCGACTACAGGCATGGCCACAAGGTCGTATTTCTCAAAGTCGAGGGCCACATCATCGATGGGCGTGTCAGCTTTCACGCTCACGGGGTCGGTCTCCATCACATGCTTGATTTTTGAGACCGAGGGGTGGGTGATCATCTCTTTCAGAGGGAGCACGCCGCGCAGACGGTTCTCATTATCAACGACATAGACATTGTAGATCTCATCCATATCTTCGGCCTGCAGGCGCATCTGCTTGATGCACTCGGGCATCGACCAGTTTTCGTTCACCACGATCATCTCTGTGCCCATAAGGCCGCCGGCGGTGTCCTCGTCGTATTTCAGAAGGTCGATAATGTCGCCTGCCTGTTCCACATCGTCGATGTGCGAGAGGATCTCGTCGCGCTCCTCGGCATCGAGTTGCTGGATAAGGTCCACGGCGTCGTCGGTGTCGAGGTGGTCGATCTGCTTTGCGATCTCCTCGGCTGGCATGGCCTCCAGGAGCTTGAGGCGGTCCTCCTCATCCAGCTCCATCAGCACATCGGCCGCCTTCTCCTCGTCGAGAAGGCGGAAAAGATACTCAGCCTCCTGAATATCAAGGTTTTGATACAGCTCAGCGATGTCGGCCGGGTGCAGCTCGGCAAGCTCGGCGGCTGCCGCCTGAGCGTTGTTGTGGCTGATGAGCTCGCGGATATGGTGGAGATATTCGTCGGTGTATTCTTTCATTGTCTGAGATGTGCAATGATGTTGGTAAGCCGGTAAAATTGGTTCTCGTCAAGCTGCTCGGGGCGGAGGGCAAACAGCGGATCATCAGGCAATTGCACCCCGGCAGGGAGCAGCGGGCGCACGGAATTGCGCAGGGTCTTACGCCTCTGGGCAAAGGTGGTTTTCACCACGGTGCGCCACAGCGCAGGGTCGCACGGCAGGGTGCTGACATCGTTGCGCGTAAGGCGGAGCACTCCGGATTTCACCTTTGGAGGAGGGTTGAATACGTGTTCGCTCACGGTGAAGAGATATTCGGCACGGTACCACGCCTGGAGCAGTACACTCAATATCCCGCGCGATTTCGGACCCGCATCGGCGCAGATGCGCTCAGCCACCTCGCGCTGCAGCATGCCTGTGCAGCATGGGATGCGATCGTGCAGGTCAAAGACGCGGAAGAAGATCTGAGAAGAGATATTGTAGGGGTAATTGCCTGTCAGACAGAAGGGTTTGCCCTCAAAAAGGCTGTCAAGATCGTAGGTCAGGAAGTCTGCCTCAATGATTCTCCCTTTCAGCTGCGGGAAGTGTGATTGCAGATATTCCACGCTCTCATGGTCTATCTCGATGACGTAGAGGTCGTGGCCTCTGTCGAGCAGGAAGCGCGTGAGCACCCCCATGCCGGGCCCGATTTCCAGCACGGGCATCCCGACATAGGCGTCCAGGGTGGATGCTATGCGCTCAGCCACGCTCAGATCGGTCAGGAAATGCTGGCCTAAAGCCTTTTTGGGTCTTACTTGGGGCATCTTCAGCAAATTTTTGCAAAGGTACGATAATTTTTTTGGAAAAACTACTCTCACCCCAGTGACATTTGATAAAAAAATCGCCGAATTTCGCCGATTATCAACCTTCCCCCACGAGAACTTATCAACTTACGCCACCAGGATTTATCAACCTACCCCATCCGGATTTATCAACTTATCCCCCCCCATCGGGACTTATCCACTCACCCTTCCCTTAGGACACAAAAAAACCGGTGCCACGAGGGCATCGGTCTAGAGGAGCTTTTTTATATAGCTTCTTGTTTCTTGTCCTTTGCTTATTCAGCAACAACTGCTTCAACAACTTCAGCTACAACAGTGTCAGCAGCAGCAGAGTCAGCAGCGAGAGTGTCAACTGCAACTTCAGCAACTTCCACTACTTCAGCTTGTACAGAGTCAGCAGCTTCAGCAGCTTTCTCAGAACCACCGCAAGATACCATGGCAGCACCGAAAGCTACAGCGAGGAATAAAACTAACTTTTTCATTTCTTTTTGAGATTAAATTGTAAAACAAATATTTATTTTAGCTTCAAAAACGCTGCAAATTTACGCACATTTTTTGAATCCGCAAATTTTTTTTGCAAATTTTTTCGCTAAAAGATTAAACCTTTTTGTAATGCGTTGATAATCAGATATATAAATTTTTGTCGATTTTTTAGAAAAAATTCACGATCGCAGGCGCATCTGGTAAGTCGTGCTGCTGCGCAGATACACCATCAGCAGGATCACCGACAGCACTGTCAGGCCCAGACCCAACAGGGTGAAGATCACGTTGCCCGAGGAGATGAACGTGTCATAGAGCCCGTGCAGCAGCATCGGCACGGCTATCATCAGGATGTAAAGCGAGAAGCGGTAGCGCGGGTAGAGCTTGGCAAAAGCCAGGAAATAGCCCCCGATGCCGCACCACACGGCATGCAGGAAGGGCAGCGAGGTCAGGCGCAGGATGTTGAGATAATGCGAGGTGGAATAGTCGGCCTGCGAGTTCACCTCTATCTGATATTCCACGCCCTCATACACGCCGAAGGCGATGCCGGAGATAAGGCCGTAAAAGACCAGAGTCTGCGGCACCAGCGGCTCCTTGGCTTTCCAGGCCAGATAGAGCAACGGGAGGATTTTCACGGTCTCCTCCGTGAGCCCCACCCCGAAAACGTAGCCTAAGGTATCAATGGGGAAGGGCATGTCCACAAGCGCGTAGAATGGATTTAATTGTGTCAGCCCCGTGATGTCAAAGATCAGGAAGACGCAGAGCTGGGTGATGAAAAAGGTGGAGATGGCCGTGCGGAGGTTCACCTGCGAGGTGCGGAAGAAATAATAGAATATCAAGCCCCAGAGCACTGAGAAATAGAGGCTTATAAAATAAAACACCAACCAGCTCGAATGTGTGTCAAACACATCCATAAACAGCGGCACCAATCCCACGATAGCAAGCACCACAAAACGGCTGTCGCTGAGCCATTGCTTGGTGAAGATGTGGGAGTGGGGGAAGATGAGCTGATTGCCTATCTTCTTGAGTTGGGTGAAGATGTTGCCGCCCGAGGGGAGGTGGACCTTCAGGTGATAGAACGATAGGACGTCCTTTACCGTTGTGCGCTCGCCTGTGAGGATGCTGTAAGCCACATCCTGCAGGAGCACCTGACCGGTGTCTACGTAGGCCAGGAGTTGAGAGGGGTCGTAAGGCCCGAATTGATTGCCGTTGCGGATGATGTAAAATTGCTCCATGTGGGTGGATGGATTAATGCGTGAAAGAGTCAGATATTCATAATCGGCTCTCCACCTTATTTATTTGCCAGAGACACCACGGCCAGGCGGCCGCCGTCTTCTTTTGAGAGAAGGAACTGCTTGCCCTCAGTGAGTTCGATGAATTCGCCCGGAGCCACGTGGCGGTTGCCTCCGGGCAGGATCTCGTAGAGCTCAGGCAGGCGCCGGTTGATCAGGATCCAGCGGCCGTTGTGGAGGTGGAAATCGCCCACGGGGCGCTTCTGCTCGGCAGTGAGCTTCTCGTTGGGAGAGATAAATCGGTTGGCGTGCCAGAGATAGAGCGACTGCCCGCTATAGACCATCAGGCGGTAGCCCTCGGGCTTGAACGAGCCCTGGCGGGGCGAATAGTAAAGGTCGATCACCGGGAGCTGGCCCTTGTAAGGCGTGCCGCAGAAGGGGCAGCGCGGCGAGCGGGAATTATCAAACACATACCAGCCGGCGCGGCACGAAGGGTTGGCGCAGGGCTGCATCAGGTCGGTGGTGCGCACAAGGGCGGTGACCCACTCATCGGCGTTGGGGCGCAGCGAAGGGTTGTGCAGCCCGTCGATAAATGCGCGTTCAAACAGCGGCTTGAGCAGCGGACCGCAGATGGTGTAGGGCATCTTCTCCACATCGCCGAAGGGGAGCTCCTCGGGGCGGAGCTGCGAGAGCTTCGGGCGGTTTGATTTATCAGTGGGATGCTCCACAAAGAGAGCCTTGGCCCCCATCGATAGCTCTTCGTCTTTGGCGGCGTCGAGGTCGTTGACCTTGCCTCCGCGCAGAGGATGGCGATAGAGCAGATACATATATATAAGTACGGCCAGAGCGTGGCGGTCCGTGAGGATGCTGGGGAGCTTCTTGGCCGGGTCGCCGATTTTCAGCCCCTTGGTCTGGAGCACCTCCGGAGCGATGAAGTCAGGTGTGCCCACCACGTCGGGCGGGTACTTGCCGGGCACCACAAGGCCGTCGCAGTCGATGATGGCGGCGCGACCTGTGCGAGGGTCAACAAGCACGTTCTTGTACGAGAGGTCGCTGTGGGCCAGCCCCGCAGCATGCAGGCGCTTCACGGCGCGAGCCATCTGGATGCAGAGGTGAAAGTGGGTGAGCCACGACCCCAGTTCCTCTTTCGGCACGAATTTCGAGCGCAGACGAGCCGAGGCAAACCATTTGCCCTCCTTCTCCTTTCCGGCCATGATGCCGGAGGTGAAGTAGAAGGTGCGGTCGTAGGCCGGTGTGACGATGCCGAGCCTTCCGTTCCATTCCACGATTTTCTCGGGCCAGCAGAAGAGGTGGCTCCAGTATTCGCCCCCCTCGCCCTCAAAGATGCTGCGGCGATAATTGCCCACGATGTTTTTCAGGCGCTCGCGCGTGTTGGCGTCTTGAGCCTTGAAAAAGAAGCACACCACTTTTTTCTTGTCGGGGGTGAAAAAAGCCTCCTTCATCGCTCCCGAGCCGATGGGGTCGTCGATAAACTCCACGGGCGAGCCGTCGAGTGCCGTAAGTCGGATAGTTTTTGCCATAAGCCGTGGAGATTAATAGAGGATTACGAGCGTACGGTCGTCGTGATTGCCTTTCGACCAGAAGTCGAGCCATGCAAGGAGCTCTTCGGCGCATTTGGGGTCGTTGTCGCGCAGGTCCACCCCCCGGATGCCGTCTTCCGGAAATCCATCGCGGAGCCTGTCCCAGAGTTTTTGCCACTCGGCAGCGTCGTTAAGGCGGGTATCGGTCTCAAACATCGGGTCGCTCACACCATCGCTCATGAGCATCACGGCCGTGAAGTCAGGCACGATGGCAAAGCGCAGACGGCTGTAGACATCCTGCGGGGAGCGGAAGATTTCGGGCATGGTCAGGAATCGCGTCTGGCCGGAAAATTCGCCCTCGTCGGGGGTGCCCATAATGCGCACGGTGCCCCCTTGGGAGTCGAAGATGCCGATGGCGCCGTCGCCCACCCAGTAGGAGGCCACAAACCATCCGAAATCAAACTTCTTACACACCGTCAGCAGCAGCGTGGTGGAGAAATCGCGCACGGCGAAGCCGTTCTCGCGAGCCACGGTGGTGATGTCCTTGTGGGCCTGCAGCGCCGCATTGCCCAGGATGGTGTAGATGCGGTCGTAGACAGCCCGGGCGGCCTGTTTCCGCTCTTCGCTTTCTTCAGCAGTGGCGGCACAGGCTTTTACGGCGTTTTCCAGCTCATCGGGATTCTCCAGCTCGCGCGAGCAAACATTGAGCACAGTCTGGCAAGCCAGCTGTGCGCCCTTGCGCGAACATTTAGCCGAGCCGGCGCCGTCGCACACGGCCATGATGTACCACCCGGTCTCCTCCAGATATGAGATCACGAAGTCGTCGTCGCGCGGCTTGCCCTCGTTGGCATGAGAGCGTCCGCGGCGGCTGGCCCCCACGATGTCCTTGCCCGGGCGCTTTACGTAGTCTGAGTCGGTGTCGGGCTTGTAGTATATGATGTCTTTTGAGGTGGGGATGTCTTTCCAAAGCGAGCGAGGATCGGGGTTGACGATCAGGTGGAAAGTGTGCTCTCCGCGAGGCTCTTCCTCGAGTCGCCCTTCGTAATCGTAAGAGATGGTGATGGTGTAGTCGCCGGGTGCGGTGGGGGTGCCGACGATGCGGAAGGTGGTCTCGTCGATTTTCTCCACATCAAGGCCGATGCCCTCAAGCCCGGCAAACTGATAGTCGCGGCAGGGCTCGGCAGGCAGGGCTATGGTGTTGTCAGGAAAGGGAGTGCCTTTAGTGCCGTTGGGCACGCGCACGTTAGCCGCTCTCAGGCTGTTGGCGGCCAGAATAGCCAGGTCCATACGTGATTGTTTATATTGCGCCCACAGGGAGGTCAGGGCCCAGTCCGTAAAGTGGGCCAAACGGGCATCTGAGGCCTCGATGCCCCGGGAACGCAAAAATTCAAAGAAATTCATCTAAAATCGGGTGAGTTTATCCTATTGTGCGGTTGATTTCAAAATCTCCGGAGTCGCCGCTCTCTAAGGTGAGGGTGCTGGCGCACCAGGGGCACGTCACCTCCTTGCTCTCCGAGGAGGCGCAAAGCGTGTGGCCGCAGTGGCCGCAGACCACCAGACCGATATCATTACCGCAGCATGGGCAGTTGGGAGCCCCGGCCAGGCGTCCGGCCTTGATGTCGCGCCCGTGGGCGTGAGGGTCGCTCAGCCTGCGGTATTGCTCCTCGTCGATGGTGTATGACCCCACCAGAAAGAAGGTGTCATGTATCAGGCGCTCCATGTCTTCGGGGTTGCCCATACGGCGGGCAAATTTCAGCAGGTAGGGGCGCTTGGTGGTGGAGCATTTGCCCAGCATCACGGCAAAATTCTCGTCGGCAGCTGTTGCAGGGCGCTCTTTCTCGATTTCCCGGTCCATGATCATATCGGGGCAGGGCGGAAGGCGCAATTGGTCGCCGTCGTTTTCAGCCACACGCTCCGACCCCACCTTGATCGAGGCCGTGATCCACTTGAAGAAGCGCTTGAAGTCGGCAGGGGTGGTCTGCTTTAGGCGCAGCACGTTCTCGGTAAACTTCGAGAGGATGGATGTGCTCAGATTTTGGCCGATGGAGATGGCCACCAGGTTCGCACGGCGGCGGTAATGGTCGTTCCAGCGCTTGAGGGCGCGGTCGTAAGAGTCGGTGGGGGTGCCGTCGGTGAAGAGAAAGACGATTGGCTTCCAGTCGCCTTTGACCTCGGCCGTGGTCTTCACCAGGTCGGTGTCGATTTTGTCCATCAGCAGGTCCATGGCCACCCCTAAGGATGTGCCGCCCCCGATGGGGAAACTTGGAGGATAGAATTTATACAATTCCTCCAGGGGCGTGAGCTGCAGGGCTTTGCCGGCAAATACGATGATGGAGATGTAGACGGTCTCCAGGGCGTAGGGGTCGCTGCGCAGCTCGGAGATGATGGTGCGCATGCCGTCTTCGACCTGCTTGATGGGCTCACCGACCATAGATTCGGAGACGTCGATGAGGAAATATACCGGTAGTCGTCTCATTTTTTTAGTTTGCGGTTGTAGGGTTGACTGGGAGGTCGCGCGCGGCCCGCGCGCGACATAGTGAAAATGTCAGATCACGATGTTCACTTCGGGTGGGGGAGGGGGAAGCTCGCCGAGCGATCCGGCTTCTGCTCCGGTCTCCTCAACCTTTGCCGAGGTCGTGGACACAGAGGCCGATACCCACTTGAAGAATTTCTTGATGGTGTCAGAGTCGGTGGTGTCAAGTTTTACAACGCACTCGGTGATCTTCTTCAGCACGTCGGTGTCGGCGCCGTCGCCGGCTGCGCAGGCCACCACCACGCCGAATTTGCGCTTGCGCATGGCCTCAAGGCCTTTGGTGATGTCGTCGGTGGGCACGCCGTCGGTCATGATGAAGACCAGAGGCTTCCAGTCGCCCTTTTGGTCGGGTGTGGTCTTCACCACCTCCGTGTCCACCTTGTCAGCCAGGAGTTGTAGAGCATCGCCCAAGGCGGTGCAGCCGTTGGCCTCGATGTTGGGCATCTGGAATTGTGCGATTTCGGTCAGAGGCACGATCTGCTTGGCATCGCTGTCAAATGTGATCACGCTCAGGCATGCAGTCTCCAGGGCGTAAGGGTCGCTTCGGAGGGTGGAGAGGAGCACCTGCACGCCATTTTTCACAGCTTCGATAGGGTCGCCCCACATTGAGCCGGAGGTGTCAAGAAGGAGATAAACGGGAAGTCGTCGCATAGTTGTATGTTTTATGTAGTTGTTTAAATTTCAGTTGTTTAATCTATGACCTGCTGTAGAGATTGACATAATGGGCCAGGGATTGGTGCTCGCCCACAGCCAAGGGGTAAAACTCCCACTCGCCGCCCTCTTCGCGCCTGAACTCGCCAAACTGCAAGGCCGTGGCCCCTTTCTGCACCTTAGCCAACGGGCAGCTCACGATGAGCTTGCCGTCGCGCCGGTCGTATAGCGAAATTGCAGCATCTGAGACATCGTCGAAGCTCTGCATGCGCTCCTCGGCGTTGTAGATGGTGACAACAAACAGGATCCGGCTCACCTGTGGAGGCACCTTCTCAAGGTTGACCAGCATCACCTCGCCGTCGGCCCCGTCGATATCATCAGCTTTGAGCACCACGGCATCTTCGGGCGAACGCAGATTGTTGTAGAACACGAAATATTCGTCGCGCACCAGTTTGTCATCGCCATCAAGGAGGAAGGCGCAGGCATCAAGGTCGAAGTTGTCGGCCGGGATGTCGCTCACCCGGGGCGTCCAGGTCAGCTCCACGCGCACAAGATTGAGTTTTTTTGCCCTTTTCATCGCAGCAGGAAGAATTTTTCGCTAAGTTACTCCCAAAATTCCACTTGCAAGAATTTTTGCAAGGTTTTATTTCCCTCTCCCCTAATTTCCTGGATGAAATGAGGCCTATCTTCAAAGAGATAAAGCGTTGTGACCGGGATTTTCACACTGTTTATATTTTTTTATCACTCGGCATGCGACTTTTTGGCCCCTTGTGTTGTTGTAATAGTGTATTTAAAATACAAAAACATCCCTCGTCCTTACTATCGAGTAGTGATACTGGGCAGTAAGGCTCTCATAAATAAATAGTTGAAACGTGGAGGGGGTGTGCCGGACCATTGGTCTTGCACACCCCCTTTGGCGTGTTTCCGAAATGTTGCACCGGCGCTATCGCCCGGCGGCGGTTGACTGGTCAGCGCTGGCTGAGGAATTGATGAGCTTGCCGGAGGTGCGCTTCTGCCGTCCCCATTGCAGGTTATAGCTGATGGTAAGATAAGGCATCCTGAGTTTTAATCGCATGTGCTGCTCGTTGCGGTTCCATTGGCTCAGAGATTTGCTGCCCTGGTCGTATTTGCCGAAGGGCATGAGCATGCCGGCTCCGAAACGCCATGATTTCCAGTTATAGCTCAGATCAATTATGCTGATGTCCTCGCCCCATGAGATTTTTTCGCCCCAGAGGTTGCGCTCGGCCCTCTGATAGCTGACCGCCAGGGTGAAGCCCCGGTGGGAGAGCTGCATCTGCAGGTAGCCCGAGAAGTCGCTGTTGTAGAGCGTGTAGCCCGTGCCGCTCATGCGCTCTTTTCGGTATTGCAGGTATCCGCTCACAGTCAGCCAGTCCTTTATGATTTCTACCTGAGGAGCGAGGAAGAATGAGAGATTACGCAGGCCGCGGCTGTTCTCGTAGGTGGTGATCAGACGGTCGCCTTCCCAATAAAGAAGCGAAGTGATGGCATTGGGAGAGGTGAATGCCCGCACGCCGAACGAGCCTGTCACTCGAGGCAGATTGAAGCCGTAGCGGAAAGTGAGCATGTATGAATTGGAAGTCTTGAGATTCTGGTTTCCCACCAGCCACTGGAAGCCGTCGAGCTGCTGCGGCACGATGTTGGTTTGTGCCAGCGAGGGGGCCGACTGCCAGGAGGTAAAGTTCAGGCGGAAATTATGATTCTGGTTCAGCGAGTAGGTGACTGTGGCCTGCGGACGCGGGCTCTATGAGTGGTTGCCGGTGTCGGTCTCCCTGAATTTGAAGTCGGTGTACTGCACCCCCATGCCGGCAGTCGCCGTCCATTTGCCCAGACGGTGGAAATATTCCGCGAAGAAGTACGCCTTGTTTTGGCTCTGGTGGAAGACCGATCCCCCGAGGTTGCGGTATTCCGAGCGGTTGCGGTTGGCCGTATATGACGCCCCGGCAGTAAACCGGGATTTAGCCCAGTTTTTGATATAATTGGTTTCAAGATTATACGCCTGGTTGCGGTCGTGGATATGCGTGATTACGTCGGTGGTCGGTACAGCCTCCGCAGAGAGTCGCTCTATGTAATCAGAATATGACCGACCATTGTAGTACGATGTGCTGAAGTTCATTACAAGCATCTGTTTGCGGGGGAGCGACTGTTGCAGATAGATGGAAAGCCACGGGGTGGTGCCGTTGCTGCCCTGCCCGTTGGTCAGGAAGAGGTCGGCCGAGTTGTTGCTCATTTTGAGCAGGCCGTAGTAGTATGTCTCGTCTTTAAATCTGCGGCTCACACCCAGGTCAACCATAAAGACGGTAGTGTCGGGCTTGGTATAGTTGTACGATGTCCAGAGGCCGCCGTTGGTGTTGCTCACATATCCGGCCAAAGGCTCCTCAATGCGAGTGATGGAGGTCCCGTCGGGGCGGGTGAAGGTCTCTTCGTAGTCGCGTGAGGAGTGAATATTGTTGGTGAGCTTGTAGTGGCCTCCGATTTCCCACTGCGAGCGCCCGTTATTGAGTTTGACATTAGCGTTGTAGAATCCGAAGGGCATGTTGAGCGCCGGACGGGCGTAGGTCTGGAGAGAGCCGCCGACTGTCGGGTTGGAGACGATGAAGTTAAGCACATAGTTGGCACCGCCGTATCGCAGTCCGGGATTGTCGAGCCATTCCACACGCTTGATGGTCTCGGGCAGAAGGGCCCGGAGCTGTTCAATGGTAGAGACGCGTCCGTTGATGCGTATCTGCACCGACTCCCCGGCGGCCGTCACGCTCTGCAGGGCATCATTGACGTTAAGCGACGGTATCATCAGATTGTTGAGTAGCTGTAGGCCGTCTTTTGAGTTGCTGACAGCACTTTTCGAAGGATGGTAAACATCCATATCGGCCTTGCGTATCACCTTCGGAGCCTCGATAACGACCTCTTTAAGATTTTGCACATCGTCATAAAGCGAGTCAGACTCTTCGGTTTGGGCCGATGCGCCCAAAGCTAAAGGCGCCACAGCAAGAAGCATCAGAATTTTTTTCATAAGTTGTCGATTTTTATAATAATGACATATGAAATCTCTGATTCGTTACAAAATATCAAAAAAAAATTTGCTCCCGGCTGCTGAAAACAAGCTGCGGGAGCAAATTTCTATTACGTATGTCTGTATAATGCGAGAGTGAGCGTCAACTCTTAAAAATATGACACACCGTCATCATGGATTATTCTACGGGGCGAATTGTCGCCTTAGGAGCATAGAATTCCTTTGAGCCTGAGCCGGTGATGTCAAGGTAATTGACGCGCACCTTGCGGCATGTCTCGATCTTGAAGAGCTCGGCCATATCAAACGATGCATAGATGTTGGCCAGATTGCCCCCGTCGGGGAGGTTGCTCTTGAGGATGAGGTGAGTTTCGATTACCTCCTTCTCAAGGGTGGTCTCATCAGCTACGAGGATATAGCGCGAGGGCTGGGCATAGCTGTTGGTAAACATCTGGGCGTAGACGTTCAGGTAGTTGCCCGTCAGGGTCATAGAGCTGAGCCTGATGGGTTCGGTCACCCATCCGCCGTAGCTGTCGGCAGTGCCGATAAGCACATCGGGCTCTGTGTTGCTCAGGCGCGAATAGCCATAGAGCGTGATGGCAGCGGTGGTGTAAGGCTTGGCACCGTTGAGCATCGAGTAGGCGATGATCATGCGCGACCCGGGCTTGAAATCCTTGTTGTCAAGGAGAGATACATTGGTTACATACTGCACCGGGCTGGAATTCTCGCTCTTCTGCACGGTGAAGGTTGTAGAGTTTTCGTTGGTGGCGGTCAGGGTCACGATGTCGTAGAGGGCATCGGCGGGGATTCCACCCGTAATGTTTGATTTTTTATCAGAATTGCAGCTTGCCGGCCCCATAGCGACCAGAACAAGCATGAGATACAGGATTTTTTTCATATCAGATTAATATATATAATGTGTAACGGTTAAAATGACTATACGATGCGCCCGTCGCGCATGTGTATCGTGCGGTCAGAGTCAGCGGCCAGAGATTCGTCGTGGGTGACGATGACAAACGACGTGCCGAAGTCCCTCCGCAGGTCAAAAAAGAGCCCGTGGAGCCGTCGGCGATTCTCGGAGTCGAGACTGCCCGAGGGCTCGTCGGCAAAGACCACCTTGGGGCTGTTGACCAGCGCGCGGGCCACGGCCGCGCGCTGGGCCTCACCTCCTGAGACCTCGCTCGGGCGATGGTCTCTCCGTGAGTCCAGACCCATGTAGCTGATCAGTTCCGAGGCGCGTGCCGAGGCTTGCTCCATGCTCTGCCCTGCTATCAGTGCCGGCATGGCCACATTTTCCAGTATGGAAAATTCGGGCAGCAGCCTGTGCATCTGAAACACGAATCCAATCGAGAGATTGCGGAAATGCGACAGCTCTTTATCCTTGAGCGCGAGCACGGAGGTGGGGGCTTGGCCGGGGAGGGTGTAGATGACCTCGCCGGAGTCAGGGGCGTCAAGCGTGCCCATGATCTGCAGCAAAGTGGACTTGCCGGCCCCGCTGGGGCCAACAATCGTGACCACTTCATGCTCCTTCACCTCCAGGGAGATGCCTTTGAGCACCTCCAGGGGGCCGTAGCTCTTGTGTATGTCGCGCAGGCGTATCATATCTCAGGGCGGAAAGCAGGATTAGAGACCGCCTCCATTGCATTTTTTGTATTAAAAATTATCATTAGAGACCGCGTCCGTGGCAGTTCTTGTATTTCTTGCCCGAGCCGCAGGGACAGGGGTCGTTGCGCCCGATGCGCGGTCCGGAATTCTTGACCGGCATGGTGGTTTCGCGGCGCCCTTGCTGTGCGGCCGCTGCCCGGCGCTGTGCCTCTTCCTCGCTCGGGAGGGTGGCTTTTGAAGTCTTGTACTCCGGATCTACCCGGCGGCGCGGCGCTGCACGTGAAAATTCAGGATCCGACCCCTTATTTTCCCTCTGCTCGCCCTCAGCAGGCTGAGCGGCAGGGCGCGGAGGCATGTAGAGCTGGCCGCGCATCAGGGTCGACACTGCCTTATTGTTCAGAGCCGAAAGCATGCGCTCAAACATGTGGAAAGATTCCACCTTGTAGATCACCAGCGGGTCTTTCTGCTCGTAGCTGGCGTTTTGCACCGACTGGCGCAGCTGGTCCAGCTCGCGCAGGTGCTCTTTCCAGAGCTCATCGATGACAGCAAGCATCACCTTTTTGCGCCATTCCTTGATCACGGATTCGCACCCGGTGCGCTTGGCCTCTTCCAGGTCAAACTGCACGGGGAAGATCAGACGGCCGTCGGTAATGGGCAGCATGCGCACACCGGTCTCGCCCCCTTCGATACTGCGGTCCACGGCCGGAACCAGCACATCCTTGATGGCTTGCGAGCGGCGGTCGAGCGTTTCGATCACTTTCTCGCGGATGCGGCGGAATTTCTCCTCGCGGTCGAGGTTGACGTATTCCTCGCGGGTGAAGGGCGGCTCCACGGTCAGCACCTTGAGCATTTCGGCCTTGAGGTCGTCATAGTCAGCCGGATTCTCAAAGTTGATCACCATGTTTTCGATGGTGTCGTCGATCATGTTCATGATGTCGATGCCGATGCGCTCGCCCATGAGAGCGTGGTGGCGGCGCGAGTAGATGTAGGTGCGCTGCTTGTTCATCACATCGTCATATTCCAGCAGGCGCTTGCGGATGCCGAAGTTGTTCTCCTCTACGCGCTTCTGGGCTTTTTCGATAGCGCCCGACACCATGGAGTGCTCCAGCGCCTCGCCTTTCTCCCAGCCCATCTTGTCGATCCATTTGAGCACAGTGTCGGAGGCGAACATGCGCATCAAGGGATCTTCAAACGACACGAAGAAGACCGACGAGCCCGGGTCGCCCTGGCGGCCGGCACGTCCGCGCAGCTGGCGGTCTACTCGGCGGCTTTCGTGGCGCTCGGTGCCGATGATGGCAAGGCCGCCCACCTCTTTCTTGGGGTCGATTTCCTTGTCTTGCAGAGCGCGCACCTCGTCTGAGATCTTGATGTCGGTACCGCGGCCCGCCATGTTGGTGGCAATGGTCACGGCTCCCTTGCGGCCGGCAAGGGCCACGATTTCTGCCTCGCGCTGGTGCAGCTTGGCATTGAGCACGTTATGGTCGATCTTGCGCATCTGCAGCATGCGCGAGAGCTTTTCGGAGATTTCCACCGAAGTGGTGCCCACAAGCACGGGGCGCCCGATTTCGTGAAGGCGCACGATTTCATCTATGATGGCGTCATATTTCTCGCCGCGGGTGCGGTACACGCGGTCGTTGAGGTCCACGCGAGCGATGGGGCGGTTGGTGGGGATGGAGACCACGTCGAGCTTGTAGATTTCCCAGAACTCGCCGGCCTCGGTCTCGGCCGTACCGGTCATGCCCGCCAGCTTGTGGTACATGCGGAAATAATTCTGCAAGGTGATGGTGGCAAAGGTCTGCGTGGCGGCCTCAACCTTGACGTTTTCCTTGGCCTCGATGGCCTGGTGCAGGCCGTCGCTGTAGCGTCGGCCCTCCATGATGCGGCCGGTCTGCTCATCGACGATTTTGATTTTGTTGTCGTCGATTACGTATTCCACATCCTTCTCAAAGAGGGTGTAGGCCTTCAGAAGTTGAGTCACGGTGTGCACGCGCTCGGCCTTGACGGCGTAGTTCTGCATGAGCTCGTCTTTGCGTTTCTGACGCTCGTCGAGGTCGGTGATTTCCTCAAGGGCGGAGAGCTGGGTGGCGATGTCGGGGAGTACGAAAAA
Organism: uncultured Bacteroides sp.; assembly: GCA_964575435.1. GTDB lineage: Bacteria > Bacteroidota > Bacteroidia > Bacteroidales > Muribaculaceae > CAG-873. The sequence continues at coordinate 6,813 of CAZNRK010000025.1, read as the reverse complement.
TTCGGGGTCCTCCGACTTGCCTGTAAGCTCGTCGATGCCCTTGTCGGTGAGCTCAACCGAGCGGTTTTTCTCGTCGATTACGAAGTAGAGCGGATCGGTCACCACGGGCATCTCCCTCTGGTTGTCGGCCATGTATTTCTCTTCGGCCGAGAGCAGCACGTTGCGCATGCCCTCCTGCGAGAGAAATTTGATCAGGGCGTTGTTTTTGGGCAGGGCCTTGTAGCAGCGGTACAGGAGCATGGCGCCTTCGGCCTGCTCGTCTTTATTGTCAGAGGCGATTTTCTTCTTGGCCTCGTTAAAGGTGGAGATGAACAGACGCAGCTGAGCCTGCACCACGTTTTGCACGTTGTGCTTGTACTGGTCGTAGAGCTGATCGTCGCCCTTAGGCACGGGGCCGGAGATGATCAGAGGGGTGCGGGCGTCGTCGATAAGCACCGAGTCGACCTCATCGACGATGGCATAGTAGTGCTTGCGCTGCACAAGGTCTTCGGGCGAGAGGGCCATGTTGTCGCGCAGGTAGTCAAAGCCGAATTCGTTGTTGGTGCCGAAGGTGATGTCGCATTGGTAGGCTGCGCGGCGCCCCGGGGTGTTGGGCTCGTGCTTGTCGATGCAGTCGACCGTCGCGCCGTGAAACATGTAGAGGGGTCCCATCCATTCCGAGTCGCGCTTGGAGAGGTAATCGTTGACCGTGACCACATGCACGCCACGCCGCGAGAGCGAGCGCAGAAACACCGGCAGCGTGGCCACCAGCGTCTTTCCCTCACCCGTGGCCATCTCGGCGATCTTGCCCTGAGTCAGGACAATGCCGCCCTTGAGCTGCACACGATAGTGCACCATATCCCAGGAGATTTCATTTCCGCCGGCCATCCATTTGGTCTTGTAGATGGCCTTGTCGCCCTCGATGCTCACAAAGTCGCGCCCCTGGGCGGCCAGGTCGCGGTCCATCTGCGTGGCGGTGACCTCCACGGTCTCGTTGCGGGCAAAGCGGGCGGCCGTTTCGCGCACCACGGCAAAAACCACGGGCAGATTCTCCTCTAAGAGCACTTCGATGGTGTCGAGGATCTTCTTTTCGTTGGCATCAATCTTGTCCCACAGGGGTTGACGCTGATCAAAGGGGAGAGTCTCGATCTCGGCCTTCATCCGGGCGTTGTCTTCCTCATATTGGGCTGTTTTCTCTGCAATTTGAGTGCGCACCTCGTCGATTTTGGCTCGGAGCTCGTCGTTGCTGAGTTTTTGAATTTCAGGCTCAATTGCCTCAATTTTCTTTACAATAGGCTCGAGAGCTTTATTATCGCGCGAGGCCTTGTCGCCAAATATTTTTTTAAGTACTGATAGAAATGACATAGTTGAAATTTAGAATTTTAAGATTAAGAATGAAAAATTATTTGGGGAATCTTAATTCCGCACAAGCGGCGGCGTTTGGCGAGCGTATATGCAGAAGACCGGCCACGGTGGGGGCCAGGGCGCGGGCATCGACCGGCGCTGTGACGGTCCGGGCCTCCAGACCCGGACTGAGGATAAAGGCCGGGGCTGTGGGCAGCGTGGAGGCTGCCACCTGGGCCTGCCTCCCGGGCTGAGGAGTGGAATTGATGTCGTCGAGGATTTCCCAGCCGGGCTGCACGTCAATAAAGACGTCTCCGGCCCGGGAGATCACCACATTGCGGGCGCGCGCATCGCCGGCGGCAAGCACCGATTCCAGGCTCTGCGCGTCGCGCACCCCCGTCATCCTCCCTAAGAAGGCTGCTGCCTCGCTGCGGATGGCCTCGAGAGCGACGTTGCGCTCGTTGATGAGTTTATGATTGAGGAAAAACTGTCCGTTATGGAAGCCTTGCACCCAGTCGCCGTTGCCGTGTAGAGCTATCAGGTACACGTTCAGAAGCGAGAGGGCCTTGCGAGTGGAAAATTCGCCGTAGGGCACGTTCCATTTCTCGTCGTCCTTGCCGCGGCGCCCGGGGCGGGGAGTGCCGCAAAGCATCACGGTGTAGTTGTCGCTCCCGACCGAGGCGTCGATTTCTGAAAACAGCTGCTCAAGGTCGCGATCCAGGCGCAGGTAGCTGTCGTAGAGCTCAAAGCGCGTGTCGGCCGATTTTGAGAAGGTGAACGTCGGGATAGAATAGGCCACATTGAGCACGTCCACACCGCCGGGGTGCTCCCCGAGCTTGAGCTGGCGCAGATGCTCGCGGGCCAGGGTGGTGATTTCGGTGTTGAGTAGCGGAGTGGCCGCAAGCATGTCGATTTTGCTGCTGCCCCCCGAGCGTATCACGTGGCGGAAGGAGTAATGGGTCAGATGGTCGGGCAGCAGGGGATAGGCCTCGGCGGTGCGCAGGGGAGTCCACTGCATGGTGTCGGCGCGCGAGGTGAGCGGCTGGGTGCGGTTGCGTTGGCCCACAAAGGCCGGGATGTCGGCGTAGTAGGTCGACGAGGCCCAGTTGCCTGTGTGGCGGTTGAGCCAGAGGGCCGAATTTCCGGCATGGCCTCCCATCACCACAGCCTGCGAGGGATTGGCGGCTATGGCGTAGGCATAGCTCACACCCCCGCCTGCTATTCTGGCCTCGTCGCTGAGGGTGGTCACCATCAGACCTTTGGGCGAGAAGCCTCCGGAGGTGAAGTTGCCCATCACCTCGGGGTCGGTGAGGGCATCGACAGGGCGGAGGGTCGACCGGTCGAAATATTGCTCGGCCATTACGCCGTTGGCGTCGGGCTCGGCCCCGGTCAGGAGCAGAGCGGTGGCGGCAGTGGGGTCAAGAGGTGTGCCGAAGTCTACGTTCTCAATGGTCACACCATTGTTGATCAGACGGTTGAAGCCGCCCTTGCCGAAGCTCTCGCGCAGGAGGTCGACATACTGATTCTCCAACCCGTCCACCACGATACCCACAAGGAGCTTCGACTCCCGCGGCTGCGCGTAGCCCACCAGAGCCATCATCGAGGAGATGAAGGCCAGGGCCAAGGCTTTTTTTGAATCCGAGAGGTTGCGCATCAGCGGCGTGAGGGGTTGAAGTTAAGATATAAATACGTGGCTGACAGACATATATCTGCCACCAATATGGGAATAACAGCGCCGTTCATGCTCTGCCCGGTCAGGGGCCAGAGTGCACACCCGGCGATAATAAGTGCAAAGTTAAGAATTTGATAGCAAACTACCAACTTCCTGCACCTTTTTACCCAAATAAAAATCGCCGGGATCAGGCACAGGGGATTGAAAAAGAGATAGAGCCAGTTGGGCGAGGTGGCCTCGTGCACGGATACGAAGATGAGGAATGTGAGCACACAGCCCACAAGCCCCGCCGCTCCGTAAAACACGGCGTAGACCCACCGCAACGGCCTTCCGAGCCTCAGAGACCGGATGCACACTGCCCCCACGAGCACCGCCACGAGCACCATAGCGGTCATCGGAGTCAGATACCACGGTGTGGGCCCCAAGGCAGTCCCTGTTTCGGCTCCGGCGACCACCACATGCGGCTCCACCCTCAGCATCTGCATCAGCAGCATGGGCGAAAAGGCTTGTTCCCAAGGAGTTATCTCATAATCTATACCGCTGCCAAGGGCCAGATCGATGCCGAATTGATACCAGGGATAGTTCCGGTGGTATCGGCGCATCACTTGGCGGAAAGTGCGGTCCGGGCTCACGTATCCCTTCTCAAAAAAGTCGGTGCCCGAGGTGGCCGGGGAGGCCGGAGCGTAAGCGTCGCCGCGAATAAGCCGCATGGGGCGGGTGGCGCAGTTGTCTTTTACGTAGTTGTAGCGGTAGACAACATTCTCGGGCCGGAGGTTGTGGTTGAGTGAGGCCAAAAGGTTAGCCTTCTGATATTCATTGAGTTGCAGAGGTTGCTCTACCACCTTGCGCCCTTGCGCCTGATATTCGGCAATGAAGTAGGGGTAGGGGATATCGGCCACGCGATAGTCGGTCTCGCCTTTGACAAACCGGTAGAGAAAATTCGGAGCGTTGAAGTCAAACACTCCCCAGGAAAACACCACATCAAAGCTGTCCGATCGCACCCGCAGCCCCGAGTGCCCGTCAAGCTCATAGACCTCGCTCCCCGGATAGCACGTCAGCAGCGACACCTCCACCTCGCCACCCCGAGCCCGGAGCAGGAACATAAGGATGAATAAAACGATGGCGGCTGTACGTCTCATGATCTGTAATCTAAATCTCGACTCGCTATTCGCGGTCTGTCAGCAAGGGCAAGATTCGGTTGAGCACGGAGAGCAGCTCGGCCTGGCTGTCGGCCTGCAGCATGGCTATGCGCAGGGGGCGGAAGTCGGGAATCCCTTTGAACAGAGGCGATGCGGCAAGATGGCGCCGGATGTGGAGGATGCCGCGGTATTCGTCGATGCGGTCGATGCTCTCGCGTATCTGACGCAGCACGATGTCAAACTTCTCCTGCACCCCGAGCCTCGCCTCCTCGCCGCGCAGGGCGGCCTTCAGTTCGGCAAAAATCCACGGCGCACCGATGGCTGCGCGACCTACCATCACGCCGTCCACGCCATAGCGCGCGAAAGCCTCCACGAGCTTGGCCCCGGAGGTGATGTCGCCATTGCCTATAAGAGGGATGGTGAATCGCGGATTCTCCTTGATGCGAGCGATTTCAGTCCAGTCGGCCTCTCCGGTGTACATTTGCGAGCGGGTGCGGCCGTGCACCGTCAGGGCCGAGATGCCGCAGTCCTGCAGCTGTTCGGCCAGGGTGGTGATGATTTTCGAGTTGCAGTCCCAGCCCAGGCGCGTCTTCACGGTCACGGGCACCGAGACGGCTTTGACCACTTCGCGTGTGATTTCAAGCATCTTCGGGATGTCGCGCAGCATGCCTGCGCCGGCTCCCTTGCCGGCCACTTTCTTGACCGGACACCCGAAATTAATGTCCAGGATGTCGGGCCGCGCAGCCTCTACGATTTTGGCAGCCCGCACCATCGACTCTGTGTCGCGCCCGTAGATCTGAATGGCCGTGGGGCGTTCGGCCTCGGCTATGGTGAGCTTGCGCACCGTGGCGGGGATGTCGCGGATCAGTGCATCGGCCGAGACAAACTCTGTGTAGGTCATATCGGCGCCTTGCTCCTTGCAGATGAGGCGGAACGAAGGGTCGGTGACGTCCTCCATCGGGGCGAGCATTACGGGGCGCTCGCCGAGCTCTACCGGACCGATGTTCATTTCTTTTCGTAGCCCGCGATGTCCACCAGGCGCACGTTGAAGCGGAGGTTGGAGAAGGGCGGGATGGTGGCTGAGGAGGTTGATGTGCCGTAGGCCTGCTCGTAGGGGATGACGATTTCAGCGGTGTCGCCCACACGCATTGTCTCGAAGGCTATGATCCAGCCGGAGATCGTCCTGTTGAGCTCTGTGCGGAAGATGCCCGGGCCATAATAGGTTTGGGTGCTCGAGGAGTCAAAGGCCACGTCGTTGCAGAGGTATCCGATGTAGCGGGCATCGATGGTCGAGGTGCTCAGCGGCGAGAGGTTGCCTTCGGTGAGGGTGCGGTCGTTGAAATAGTGGATGAGCACGTAGGCCGAGGGGTCCCAGTCGGGCACCAAGATTTCGTAGTAGGGCGAGCCGTCAGGATTCTTCATGGCCTGCTTCTCCATGAGCCATGTGGTGTTGGTCTTGCGCCATTCGGCGTATGCGCTCCAGAGGGTGTTGTTGTCGTCTTTACTGCACGAAACGGCTAAGGCCGCCCCCAGGGCTATGAGCAGAAGATAGAGAGGTAACTTTTTCATAATCAGAATTCTACTTTAGGAGCCTTGGCTGCGCCCTCGTCGGCTGTGAATTGCTCGCGGGGCGAGAAGCCGAAGAGGCCGGCCCAGATGTTGGCCGGGAAGCGCTTGATGCCGGTGTTGTAGTCGCGCACGGCCTGGGTGTAGGTGCGACGGGCGGTGGCGATGCGGTTTTCGGTGCCTTCAAGTTGGGTCTGAAGGTCGAGAAACTGCTCGTTGGCCTTGAGGTCGGGGTAGGCCTCGGTCACGGCGTTGACGTAGACGTTGAAGGCGCGTCCCAGATCGGTCTGTGCCTCGCTGTAGGCCTGCATGCCTTTGGCCGAGGTCACAGCGTTCTTGCCCTCGAGGTCCTTGGCCTCGTTGTAGGCGTCGATGAGGCCGGCGCGCGCTTCGGTCACCTTTTCAAAAGTGGTGCTTTCGTGCTTGGCGTAGCCCTGCACGGTGGCCACCAGATTAGGGATAAGGTCAAAGCGGCGCTGGTATTGCGTCTCCACTTCGGCCCATGTCTGGTCGAGGCTTTGCTCTGAGCTCACGAATCTATTATAGGTGGAGCAGCCGTTGATGCCGACGATGGCCAGCAGACCCGCCACGACGATGAGGATAATTGTTGACTTTTTCATTTTCAGTGCTTTAGGGGAGAGAATGATGGGGTAGTGGGGGCAGCCCGGGGGGCTTAGGCGTTTTTGGCCAGACGGCGCAGCAGGGAGTTGATGCTCACACTGTCGTGGATGAGGGCGTGAAGGTCGGCCACAGCCACACGCTCTTGCTCCATGGAGTCGCGGTGGCGGAGCGTGACAGTACCGTCCTCGAGGGTCTGGTGGTCCACGGTGATGCAGAAAGGCGTGCCGATGGCATCCTGGCGGCGGTAGCGCTTGCCGATCGAGTCTTTCTCGTCGTAATGCGTGGCGAAGTCAAACTTCAGGTCGTCCACGATCTCGCGAGCCTTCTCGGGCAGCCCGTCTTTGCGCACCAGAGGCAGCACTGCGCATTTCACCGGAGCCAGCGGAGCAGGCAGGTGAAGCACAACGCGAGTCTCGCCGTTGTCCATCGTCTGCTCTTCGTAGCTCGAGCAGAGCACGCTCAGGAACATGCGGTCCACACCGATCGAGGTCT
>CAZNRK010000024.1:0-27212 GCA_964575435.1 uncultured Bacteroides sp. | reverse complement strand
GCGTTCTGGCTCATTTCCAGGCCGGAAGTGGCCACACCGCCGGCGTTGACAGCCTTGCCGGGAGCGTAAGTGGTGCGCGATGAGATGAAGGTGTCGATGGCCTCGGGGGTGCAACCCATGTTAGAGACTTCGGCCACCATGTCCACACCGTTGGCCACGAGCTGCTTGGCGTCGTCGCCGTTGAGTTCGTTCTGGGTGGCGCAGGGCAGAGCGATGTCTACCTTGCATTCCCAGGGTTTCTTGCCGGGGAAGAAGGTAGAGCCGGGGAATTTCTCGGCATAGGGAGCCACGATGTCGTTGCCGGTGGCGCGGAGCTCGAGCATGTAGTTGATCTTCTCGTCGTCGAGGCCTGCGGGGTCGTAGATGTAGCCGTCGGGGCCGGAGATGGTGACAACTTTTGCGCCCAGCTCGGTGGCTTTGAGAGCGGCGCCCCAAGCCACGTTGCCGAAGCCGGAGATGGCGATGGTTTTGCCTTGGATGGTTTCGCCTTTCTGGCGGAGCATGCTCTGCACGAAGTAAAGAGCGCCGAAGCCGGTGGCTTCCGGGCGGATGAGCGAGCCGCCGAATTCGAGGCCCTTGCCGGTGAAGGTGCCATCGTGCTGATTCACAAGGCGTTTGTACATGCCATACATGTAGCCAACCTCGCGACCGCCTACACCGATGTCGCCGGCGGGCACGTCGCGGTCGGGTCCGAGATTTTTCCACAGACCCAGGATGAAGGCCTGGCAGAAGCGCATGATCTCGCGGTCGCTTTTGCCTCGGGGCGAGAAGTCAGAGCCGCCTTTTGCGCCGCCCATGGGCAGGGTGGTGAGGGCGTTTTTGAAGGTCTGCTCAAAGCCCAGGAATTTCAGGATCGAGAGGTTGACAGAGGCGTGGAAGCGGATGCCGCCCTTGTAGGGGCCGATGGCGTTGTTGAACTGCACGCGGTAGCCGATGTTGTTCTGCACTTCGCCTTTGTCGTCAAGCCAGGTGACGCGGAAGGTGACGATGCGGTCGGGCTCGACCATGCGTTCCACTATTTTGTTGCGTTCAAATTCAGGGTGCTGGTTATAGATGTCTTCAACAGACATGAGCACCTCCTTTACGGCCTGCAGGTACTCTTTTTCGCCGGGATGCTTAGCCTCCAGGTTGGCCATGATTTGGTTAATATCCATGGATTAAAGTGTTTAGGTTTTTCTGTTTTGGTTTGTATGGGTTAACGCTGCAAAGGTAAATAATATTTCTTAGACTTACAATAAAAAAAACTGCAAAATTTTTCGTAACTTTGCCTCAAACTTCTTACAGCCCTTCGGCTCCGCACCCCGCAAAATTCATCACTCAGCCCGAAACCGTTTCGAGCTTTAATATTCGGGGCCGAAATGCTTAAGTTTCTGCTAAATTTTTTGTGTTTCACTTTTTATTTCCACCAAATGAACCTCAAGGATCTAAAGAACCAGACAGCGGACTTCGCTGTGATTAAAGATTTCGGTGAAGACGAAGATTTTTTCCGCCTTGCCACCCCCGGCGGCGAGGTGCACCTCGCCAAGCTTGACTTTCAGACCAAACTACCCCTGCCCGACACCCTGAGCTGCCGCATCAAGGGCTATCAAGGGGCAAAGCCCGTATTGGTACACAACACGGCGCGCTACGTGAGCGATTTCTACGCCGACGGCTTTCAGCGCGGTCTGGATTTCGAGTTTCAAGTGCAGTTTCAGCCCGACAAGGAGCACCCGTACTATCGCCTCATCGACAAAAACGGCCTCATCTTCAAGCTTCACGACACAAGCTCGGTGCTGGCCACCGGCCAGAAGGTGCTCTGCCGCTTTGACCGCCTCGACGCCTACGGCTTCTCGGTGCGCCGCTCCGACACCGACACCCTCCTGCCCATGCTCCGCATCAAAGACCTGATGAAGGGCGCCCAGCTCTATGGCAAGGTGCAGGCTCGCGAGCTCGAAACCCTCTTGCGCGAGACCCCCGAGCTGCAGGCCGCAGCCGCCGACTATGAGCAGGGGCGTGCTGTGTGGATCCTGGCTGCCATCCGCGCCATAGACAGCAACCTGGCCCAGTGGTTTGTCACCTACGTCCTGGACGTGCCCCCCGAGAGGGTGGACACGATGCTCAGAGTCTACAAAAGCGTGTGCCTCTACCTGCTGCAAGGGTCATCATTCCTGCGCAACCTCGGCCCATCCGAGCGCCACGGACTGCAGGACCTTCTCAGCTCCCAGATCGAGCGTCTGGAGACCTTCACAAAGGCTCTGATCACAATCACCAAGAACGACTGCGAGAAATTCGTGCGCCGCATTCTCGAAAATCTCAAGGAGTCAGGTTTCCTCTTCCACCCCAAGATGCAGCTTTCGGTGATGATGATTCTCTTCAGGGTAATGCCTCAGCTGGTGAACTCTTCGCTCCGGAATATCTTCGACACACTTATGGACTGGAACCCCCAAACCTGGAAAGAAGAGCCCTTCCGCAGCGCATTTGTCGAGCAGCTCGAAATCTTCATCTCCGATGCCATCCGCGACATCGACGCCTTCGAGCAGCCCTCAACCCCGGCCCAGACCAAGACCATAGAAAACGTGCTCACTGCCATCGCCATTCAGCGCCAGCTGGCCAACTTCACCGACAAGGCCATCGACCTGCGCATGAATATGGCAGCCTTCTATCGCTTCCTCTCCGTGTTGCGTCCCGCAAAGGCCGACACATTATTATATAAGTCATTCTTGACCCTGATGGGCGTGACCCTCCCGGTGGATTTCACCTGGAGCGACATCAAAGAGACCTCCATGATGATGACCCGCGCAGCCGTCGACGCTCCGCCCACAGCCAAGGTGAGCCCCGACGCCACGCGATATTTCGCTTCCGGCCCGGTGATCGTGGAAGTGGGCGGAGACGGCATCACCATCTCGCGCAACGACGAGGGCGACCTCCAGAACGCCCTCCCCAACGGCATGATCGACTGGCCCGAAACCCACATCAAAATCCAGACCGGATATTCCCTTACCCCCTCCAAGCTCAAGCAGCTCGACAAGCATCGCGAATTCTGGAATGCCGTGGAGGAGAAGCTCTTCGACCAAAAAGAGGCTGCAAAGGCTGCTGTAGTCTCAGTCAAGCACACCCCCGACATCGACGACAAGGTCACCATCAAGGTAGAGCGTGTGACCCCCACCGCCGGCGGCTACCTCATGAGTTGCGTGATCGACGATCCTACCTACGAAGGTCGCGGCCTCCTGCCCTCGGAGGAGGTGGTGAGCTACAAGATGCGCGACATCAGCATCGGCACCTTCCGCGACAGCTCCGGCCAGCCACTGAAGCTCCCCGCCGTGGTCGTCGACATTGACAATAACGACAACCTGATTTTCAGTCTTGCCCCCTTTGTTGAGGAGAAAGTGCGAGAGATGGCATCGATCGGCGATTCCGGTCTGTGTGTCATTGCCAGCGAGAACAAGCAGAACAGCTACAGCGCCCTCTCAGAGCGCGGCTACGGCCTATTTATCCGCAGGGACGAGGACATGCCCCGCCTGCGCAACGGCAGCGTCATCCGCTACACCGTCACCGGTTATAACCCATACAGCAACGCCGTGCAAGGAGTCTACGAGGAGGGCCCCCTCGACGGACTTTTCGTTGAAAATAACCGTGCGGTCCACTCCATGATGCTCGCTATCGCTGAGGAAGACACCGAGGAGGCCATGCAGGAGGTGCAAATTGACGACGACGAGGCCATGAGCGTGCAAGAGCTTGACCAGATCATCCGCCTCCTCCGCTACAAGGCTCTCACCGTGCGCCATAACCTGCTTAAGACTTACGATTACCTCTCTCTGGCGCGTCTGCTTGCCCTTGTCGAGGGCGACCGCTTTGCCGCCGAGGAGCTTTACGCTCAGCTCCGTGTCGTAGAGCTTTACCAGAGCTTTGACAAGAACCGTCAGATCTTCCACGCCGACATCGAGCACGTGCTCTCCCTTGCCCCCGAGAGCCAGATCATCTACGCCCAGTGTCAGCGCCTCCAGATCGTGGCCTCGCTGGGCAACCCTGCCGACAACGCCATGCTCTGGGACATCGTGCACGACCCCGACATCGCTGAATCTTACAAGGAACTGGCACAGATGGTGCTCTCCTACAATTTCCTCGACGAGCTCAACCACGACGACGAGGCCGCTGCGCAGATCAAGGACAAGATCGCCAGGATGCTCAACGTCGTTTCCGAGCAGCGCGATCTGAAATATTACGGTTCGGAGTCGCAGTATGTCGAGTTCAAATCCTCGCTCGTGTATCCCGCCGCCAAGGGCAAGAGTGGCATCTCGGCTGCCGACCCCGACAAGCAAGAGTTTGAGATCCTGCACATTATCGCCGGATTTCTTAACACCCGAGGCGGCACGCTCTACATCGGTGTTGGCGATGACCATTACGAACGTGGCCTCTCGGAAGATTTCACTTACTACGAAAAGGCGGCCGGCCTCTCGCCCCATCGTCGCAATATCCGCACCACCGACAATCTGGCCAACTACCTCCAGCAGCTCATCGACCGCAGCTTCACCATCCAGGACATCCCGGGCAACAAAATCGCCGGCGAGTACGCCAAAACCGGAGTTGACGATGAGGCCACAAAGAGCGTTGTGATGGTCAAGGTCGACGCCTGCCCCCACGTTGTGTACCTCAACGGTCAGATCTTCGCCCGCCACGGCGCCAAGACCGAGCCCTACACCGACCCCGAGGAGATCCAGGCCTTCATCACCGACCGCGAGAGCTATTATCTCAACTTCATAAAATCATCATCGCGCGCTGCGGCAGCCACCCCCACCGTGCCTGTTGCCGATGCAAAGCCGGCCCCGGCCAAATCGCCGTCCAAGTCAAAGAAATCCGATCAGGAGGTGGCAGCCCCTGCCTCTGCTGCACCGGCGACCGAGGAGGCCGTGGAGAGCCAATCGTTTGCCCCGGCTCATAATTTCACAATCGGCACCTCACTGACCCGCCACAATGTGATCCACGAATACGAAGACTTCGACCACTTTGTCTCGCCCGAATTCTACATCCGATTCGTGGGAGATAACCAATACATAATCACCACCGACGAGTGGAGCATCGAAGACACTGACTCGCTCGTGCTGGCCATCACCGCCGACGAGATCGACAAATACCTGCTTCTGCTCTTCGATGACCTCACGGCCATCAAAGTGCCCATCCGCGAGATCATGCAGAAAGAACCCGGCACCACTCACAGCTACCATGGCGAGCATCGCCTCATCTTCGCTGCGCCGGCCTCTGACGCCGATGCCCTCTATGGCATCATGACCAACGCCAAGGCCTCGGTCTTCGAGCGCATGACCCCCGTCAGTGAGATCGAGCAAGGGTCAATGACCTCCACTCCGGAGCGCTTGCTGGAAAGCGAAGTGGCGCAGAGCGGAGGGTGGACCGTGATTCCCGCCGCTAAGCGCGCACTCTTCTCTCAGGCTCTGTCTACATCCATGAAGCGCAGCCAGATAGGCGTGCTGGTCAAAGGCCTCTCCGGGGAGATCACAATCGATGCCGCTAAAGCCCTGCTGTCTAAGAAATTGAAGTGAACACTGCGATGCGTCCTCTGTTTTCAATCATAACAGTCACCTACAACGCCGAGACCACTGTGGAGCGCACGCTCCGCAGTGTGGTCTCGCAGTCGTGCCGACTTTACGAGCACATAATCGTCGACGGCCTTTCATCTGACCGTACCCTCTCGATTGTCGAAGAGGTCGGAGCGCCTAACCTCCGCGTGATATCGCAAAAAGACTCCGGCATCTACGACGCCATGAACACCGGCATCTCCGAGGCTCAAGGCGACTACCTCATCTTCCTCAACGCCGGCGATAAATTCCACTCTCCCGACACCCTGCAGCACATGGCCGATGCCATCATGGACAACCATTACCCCGGCATCGTCTACGGCCAGACCGACCTTGTCGATGCCTCCGGGCGAAAAGTGGGTGAGCGCCATCTCCGCGCTCCCGAACAGCTCCGGCTCGAGTCGCTGAAAGATGGAATGGTGGTGTGCCACCAGGCCATGGCTGTGATGAGAAGGGTGGCTTCGTACTATAACCTTAAGTATAAATATTCAGCTGATTACGAGTGGCTGCTGCTGTGCCTGCAGCATTCGCGCCACAACGTATACCTCCCCGAGGTGATTTGCGACTATCTCAGCGAAGGCATGACCACAGCGCATCATCGCGCCTCGCTGAAAGAGAGGTTTAAGATCATGTCGACATATTTCGGATTCTGGACCACCACGGGGCTGCATCTGAAGTTTCTGTTCCGTTATCTGCGTCGTCGCAGCTCGGCGGCCAATGTGCAATGATCATCCTCAATACTACTTTCCATATCGCCGGCGCCGAGGTTGCGGAGGTCGTGGCCTGGCTTCGACGCACCTACATCCCCGCTGCTCTCCACGGAGGGATGACCTCACCTCTGCTCACACGCATCGTGGGGACTGTTGCCGATGGCTGCGAGAGCTATGCCCTGCATCTTCACGCTCCCGGCATCGCTGAGGCAGAGAAGTGGAACTCCGGCCCCGGAGCCGCCCTCCGCGCCCTTCTCGCCAAGCGCTATGGAGAGAAGGTTCTGACTTTTTTTACCTATCTTGAAATTGTGGAGTGATGGCTGAATCTACCGAACAACTGCGTAAGTATCAACGCATTATCCTTGGCATTGACCCCGGCACCAACATCATGGGCTATGGCGTGCTTGGCATCATCGACCGCAAGCCTGAAATGGTGGCCATGGGTGTGTTGCGCCTCAAGCTATTCGAGAGCCATTACCTGCGTCTGCGTCGCATCTACGACCGCGTGTTGCAGCTTGCCGAGCAATATCTGCCCGATGAAATGGCTATTGAAGCGCCGTTTTTCGGAAAGAATGTGCAGTCAATGCTCAAGCTCGGTAGAGCGCAGGGTGTGGCAATGGCTGCAGCGCTTGCTCGCCAGATACCGATTTGCGAATACGAGCCTCGAAAAATCAAACAAGCCATCACCGGCAACGGTGCAGCTTCCAAGGAGCAAGTGCAGGAGATGCTGCGTCGCATACTTTCAATCCCAAAAGAGAATCTCCTTCCCGAGCTCGACGCTACAGATGCCCTTGGCGCTGCGTTGTGCCACTATTACGAATCCTCGCGCCCGCAAGTGGCCTCCGGGCCGTCGTCGTGGAAAGAATTCATCGCCAAGAATCCCGGACGCGTCCGAGGAAACTAATCCCCACCTTCATATCCACGAAGGACTAATATACATTCTCTAATCCCGGCATTAGCTTCACAACCCCAAAGTTTATACACGTTTCAGTTTTATGTCAACCACAACTCCCGCACCTTCACCCGCGCCGGCACCGGTCCAAAAGGATCACCACGATGCCAAGCGTTTGATTTCCAATATCTTCCGCACTATTGTACTGGTGCTGTCGCTATTGCTTATTATTTATATTTCCTACGACACCTTTCAGAATATCCCCTTCCTCACCAACCATACTTACATGACATTCCAGTTTTGGGTATGCGTGGCTTTTATGGTGGATTTCTTCGTTGAATTTGCATTTTCCGACAATAAGGTCTCGTATTTGAAAAACCGGTGGCTATTTTTCTTCATATCCGTCCCATATCTGAATTTGATAAACCTTTATCACATTTCCGTGCCCTCTGATGTGCTGTATTACCTGCGATTCGTGCCGCTTGTGCGAGGCTCATATGCCTTGGTCATCGTCGTGGGCTATCTCTCCACCAACCGCGCCACCACGCTCCTGACGCAGTACATGGCCATCTTCCTGACCTCGCTTTATATCCTCACCCTCCTTTTCTATTATCAGGAGCACGGCGTGAACCCTCACGTAAAGTCCTTTTATTCAGCGTTTTATTGGTCTACGATGTTCGTGACCACCGTTGGCAGCTACACACCGGTGACCGTGGTCGGAAAGATAATTTCAGTGATACTCCCCCTGCTGGGCATGTTGATGTTGCCGCTCATCACAGTCTTTTTCACTAACAAAATCCAATCCTTCGCCCAAAACAATCAAAATAAGAAATAATCATTTTTTGCCACATGATAGATTTGCGCAAATCCCTGTCGGCAAATTGCCGCTACACACCCGGAGTGATATACATTTCCACCCCTCTTCCCGCCTTTGGATATCGTGTGAAGGAGGCTTTTGAACTATATTCCGGCGGGTGTGGTGTGGCTCCGGAGGTGAGAATGTCGGTTGAAGAGGGGGCAGAAGCGCTGACACTCTCGGCTCGCCGGCTCAACGTGCGCAATCGTTTTGCCGGGGCTGTGCAGCGCATGTCTATTCCCCTTCCGGTCGAAGATGAAGCGCTCACTGAGCAAGTGCAGGCCTTTGCCTCGGAATGGTATGACCTTGAAAATCCGATAGTGGGAGACTTGGAGGTGGCCCCAACGACAGTGGCCCGAAAAGGCGCTCTGGATGCGCAGGCCTCGCTCGTGCTATTTTATGTGTTGAAATTCAAGCGCATGCCGCCGATGCAGGTGCTCCAGCTCATTCACGGCGAACCACTGGTCACCGGCACCCTCTCGCGCATTGAAATCGATAAGGATACACGTATCCGTCTGCCTGAACTCTTGGATAAGCCTCTGGGGCTCAATCCATTGCAACGCACGGTCTATATCCTCTTCCTTCGCCATCCCGAGGGCATCGTGCTGCGTCTGATTTCTGACTATGCACATGAATTGGAGGAGATTTACCAAGTGGTAAAAGCCACCACCGACGTTGACCGCGCCCGGGAGGCCATATCAAACCTTTGCGACCCGCTCAACGGCACCCTCCACCAGCAACTTTCTCGCATCAAGACAAGAATACTTAAAGTTCTGCCCAACAAGAAGATAGCCGATGCCTATGCCATTCAAGGCAAGCACAGCGGGCCTTACGCCATAGCCGCTCTGGCCTCAGGCGAGGCGGAATTTTTGCCCCCTGCCTGGCTCAAAGCAATCCCGCTATCGCGTAGTTAGTGAGGCCAGGCGGGTGCAGGCGGCTTCGAGTAGGTCGATGGCGTGGTTGAAATCTCTCTCAGAGCCGTAATAGGGGTCGGGCACGTATGTCCCTTCCTCAGGACGCAGCCACTCGGCAATGTGGTGCACCTTCGACCAATCCTCGCGAGAAGGGGCGAAAAGGCGGATGTTGCGGATGTTCTGGTCGTCCATGCCTATGATCATGTCGAAATCCTGAAAATCCTGCCCACGCAGTTGGCGGCAGCGGTGAGTGAACTTATATCCGCGTCGAGCTCCGGCCGCACGCATACGGCTGTCCGGGAGATCGCCCACGTGCCAGTCGCCCGTGCCGGCAGAGTCAATTTCCCATAGGTCGGCTTCGCCACGATCCTCTACAATTTTCTTCATTATCCCTTCAGCGGCAGGCGATCGGCAGATATTGCCAAGGCATACAAACAGCACTCTTTTCATCTTCTTTTGGTTGCGGGAGTCAGTCATTTCATTATTTTTTGAAGGTTGCACGCAAAGATAGCAAATTTCTCCCGAATCTCAAGGCCGGAGGTTTGGCAGATTGGCCGAAAATGATTACTTTTGTAAAAAATTATACCCTATGACTCGATTCCGACTCCTTCTTGCCCTTGCTCTTAGTGCTATTTTCAGCATATCTGCAATTGCGGAAAATCTGCCCCAACCCAAAAGGGAATTTCGCGGGGCGTGGCTTCACACCGTGTTTCAAGGCCAGTATCTCAAGCAAACCACAGCCGAGAACCAGGCTTACCTCCTGGCTCAGCTCGACTCTCTGGAGCGCGCCGGAGTGAACGCCATCATCTGGCAGGTGCGCCCGTGTGCCGATGCCTTATATCCGAGCCGGCTCGAGCCTTGGAGCCGCTTTCTCACCAACGACGGCAAGGCACCCGAGCCCTACTGGGACCCCCTTGAATTCATGATCCAAGAGAGCCACAAGCGCGGCATGGAGCTGCACGTATGGCTTAATCCCTACCGCGTCACGGCCACAAAAGAACACAACAACTCTCTGCCGGAAAATCACATCTACCACAAGGAAAAAGACAGATTCGTGGTATATGAGGGCGATGGCAAACTCTATTTTGACCCCGGGCTGCCCGAAAATATGGAATTCATCACCAAAGTGGTGATGGACATCATCGAGCGCTACGATGTTGACGCTATCCATTTCGACGATTATTTCTACCCATATCCCGCCGGTGACAAGGATTTTCCTGATGATAAATCTTATGCCAAGTACGGCCGCGGCATGGACCGCGGCGACTGGCGCCGGCAGAACGTAGACCGCCTTATCGAAGGCATCCACAAGGCCATCTCCACCGGTCCCAAGCCCTGGGTGCGCTTCGGCATCAGCCCCTTCGGCATCTGGCGCAACAAGAAAACAGACCCTCGCGGCAGCGACACCAACGGTCTGGAGAACTATGACGCGCTCTATGCCGACGTGCTCCTTTGGGCCGACAAGGGTTGGATCGATTACCTGCTGCCACAGCTCTATTGGACCCTCGAAAATGAGCGCGCCTCATCGCTGAAGCTCGCTTACTGGTGGGCAAACGCCACCCCTGCTCCTTGTCAGCTTTATATCGGGCAGGATGTGGTGCGCACAATGAAAACTCCCGACCTGCCCCCCTCCACCGAGGCCTCGCAGCTGAACCACAAAGTGAACCTCTCCCGCGCTATCCCCGGTATTGACGGCAACTGCTGGTGGCCGGGCTATGAAGTGAGCAAGAACACTTTAGGGGTGCTCGATTCTCTCTCCACATCGCTGATGAGCCACAAGGCCCTGACGCCGGCATTCCCAAATCTTTCTGATGTGGCTCCCGCACAGCCCGCAGATTTGAAAGTGGCCGACGGGCTGCTTTCATGGTCGGTTCCCGCCGCGGCCGGAAAGGCCGAAGATGCCGTGCGATTTGTGGTGTATCGCTTTGATGCCGATGCTGAGCCGGACACCGACGACTCATCATCCATCGTGGCCGTGACCAATCGCCCCTCCTTCAGAGCCAAAGGCCCCGGGCTCTACCTCATCACATCGCTTTCGCGCACCAATATCGAATCAGAGCCCTCAGCCATTGAGGTGAAATGATGGTCAAAGGCATAAACATAGTTTCGTTCAACGTACCTTATCCGCCCAACTACGGCGGCATCATCGATGTCTATTATAAGATAAAGGCACTCAGGGAGTTGGACTGCGATGTGGTGCTCCATTGCTATGAATACGAGCGGCCGGCAGCCCCGGAGCTGGAGGCAATGTGCAGCAAAGTGTATTATTACCGACGCCGCACCGGGGTCTTTCCCAACCTTTCGCTCAAGCCCTACAACGTGGTGGGCCGAAGCAGCGAAGAGCTTGTGGAGAATCTCCTGCAGAACGATTATCCGATTCTGTACGAGGGCCTTATCTCCTGCCACAGTCTTTCTCACCCCAAGCTGGCGGGCAGAGTGAAAGTATACCGCGAGGCTAATATAGAGCATGATTATTTCAGGCATCTGGCTCGCGCAGAGTCAAATCTTGTAAAGAAACTCTTCTTCCTCATCGAGAGCCGACGCATGCTCAAATATGAAAAGGTTTTACGCCACGCCTCTCTTATCGCCGCCATTTCAAGCGCTGATGCCCGCGAGCTCGCAGAGCGATACCCGGAGGTGCCTGTGGAGTTCATCCCCTGCTTCAGCGCCAACGCAGAGCTCCGGATTCACCCCGACACTCTGCCGATTGTCCTTTACCACGCCAAGCTCTCCGTGCCGGAAAACAATCGTGCGGCTCTATATCTGATTCGCAACGTGTTTCCTCACCTCAAATGCCGATGCATCGTGGCCGGAATGGAGCCGAGCGCTAAGCTCCTGGCTGAGGCTAAGAAAGCGGCCAACGTGAGTGTGGAGGTCAATCCCTCGCAAGAGAGGATGCGCCGGCTCATGAGCCGCGCTCAAATCACCCTGCTCACCACCTTTCAAGCCACCGGTCTGAAGCTCAAACTCTTAGGTTCGCTATTTGCCGGCAAGCACATCGTGGCCAATTCCAAGATGGTGCATGGATCGGGTCTCGAATCAGCAGTGCACATCGCTGACACGGCCGAAGAGCAAATCCGCATCTGCAATTCTCTAATCGATGTGCCCTTCACTCAGGCCGATCTCGAGGAGCGCCGCCGAGCCTTGATTCCCACTTACAGCAACCTCGACATCGCCCGCCGCCTCCTGCAAGCAATCGACAACTTAAAACAGAAAAAATGACACGCTTCCTATCCCTTTCCCTCCTGATTTTTGCCCTGATTTTCGGAGCGCAGAGTTGCTCGAAAAATGACGTTTACGAAGATGTGCCCACGAGCATAAATCAATTCCTCTCGCACTATTTCCCCAACTCGGTGCTTGAAAGTTTTTCTTCCACGTCGTCGGGCTATGTGGCCATAATCAAAGACGGCCCGGGCATCACATTTGACAAGGACAATCAGTGGACGAGCATCAACGGCTACGGCAGCCCCGTGCCGCAGGTTTTCCTCTTTGACGAGTTGCCACAGACTCTTTACGACTACCTTGAGGCTACGGAAAATCTTGATTCCGTGTTTATTATCTCTCGCGACAGTAAGCAATACAAGCTGCAACTGCTCTCCTCGACCCTAACCTACGATATTGCCACCGGCGAGCTCACCGGTGCTGAATCCTCACCCTCCTGAAGCGCAAAGAAGCCCTCCAGAGGGGGAAATTCAACGTCAGCAGGTTGCCTTCGGGCGATAGCGCGGCGTTGAGCTCAGAGGTGTGGAGGCGCCCGCGCGAATCGCGCCACGTCAGGTCATAATCCCCTTGAAAATCTGTGGGCCGAAGGGTGCCTTTCACCATCCCCGGCTGCCAAAGCCCGGAATCAGCGTCGGCTCCACTCAGGTAAACGATTTCATAACAGTCCGTGCTCGTGGGGATTACAGCCAAACGGTAATTTCCGCCTAAGGCCACAGCAGGCTCATTGATTTCGCGGTCAAGAAATTCCCACACCCCGGCTGCCGGATTTTTTGAGTCCGCTTCGGGAAGATTCCGGGAGTCAAAACCCTGAGAAACCGAGGGCAAGGAGATCGTGTCGAGCTCCAGGCAAAGGCGAGAGATTCGCACTTTGTCACAGCCGGCCCACAGCGCAAAATCTCCTCCACTAAAAGGCACATCGGAAACCGGTACCAGCTCTTTCCGGCCGACATAAAGTCTGGCTGAGTTACCGGCAGGGTTGTCGCATACGAGCTTAAGAGAGTTTTCGCCTCGTTCGGCTCCTTTGAGCGCTCCCGCCGGCACCTCGAGAAGGGTGGTGGGGAGGCCGGAATCGATGCGCTCCACGCAAAGGCCGTACCACGTGCCGAAATGGTCGTCGAATTTCGAGAGTGAGGGCAAGGTGAGCCGCGCTCGAGTAAAGTTTAGCGAGTCTGTCATGTCCCAGATGATACCCCACGGAGTCTTGTCGTCAGGGGCTCCGGCGCGCACGTGCATCACGATTTCAGAAATGATGTTGTCCCGTGTGCTTCCCAAAACAGTCAGTCCGGCAGGGGCTTGGCGCCGCGGTTCGTACCAAAAATCAAAGGCCGCCATGCGCAGCCCCAACAGCAGCACAGCCAATGTCATAATCCTGCGCATAGGCTCATGATTTCAGCGTTAAAGTCAGCTTCGGGGAGGTCAAAGGGCAACCAGTGGATTTTGAATCCGCGCCTTTCCATACCGCGAAACCATGTCATCTGCCTCTTTGCAAACTGATGGATAGCGATTTCCAGGGCGGAGACCATTTCTTGGTAAGCCATCTCCCCGGTCACGAAAAGGGTAAGATACTTATACTCAAGGCCGTAGTAAATCAAATCATCGGGCTTCACGCCGGAGGCAATCAACCCTCGGACCTCCTCGACCATGCCCGCATCAAGCCTGGCGCGCAGACGCTCGGAAATGCGCAGGCGACGACTGTCGCGGTCGATGTCAACCCCGACAATTACGGCATCGGTGCGCGGTCGGGGTTGAGCGAGCAGGCGATCGTCGGGGTGGTCACGATAGTAAATCGCAATCTCAATGGCTCGGATGGCGCGCTGGCAGGTGTCGATGTCGGTGACGTTGTGCAAGCGCTTCATCGAGGCTAAGATAGAGGCCAGCTCGGTGAGAGATTTGTCTTTGAGGCTCTCGCGAAGGGGCTTATTCTCAGCTACTTCCGGGAGCATGAGGTCGTTGATTGCGGCCTCGACGTAGAGCCCTGTGCCGCCACAAAGCACAGGCACGCGCCCTCTGTTTTTGATATCTTTTTCGGCCTGACGGAAGAGCTGAAGCCAACGGTGCAGGTTCAGCCGCTCGCCGGCGTCAGCAACGTCGATGAGGTGATGGGGCACATCCCCGTATTCCTCGAGGTCCTTGCCGGTGCCGAGGTCCATGCCGCGATATAGCTGGCGCGAATCGCCACTGATGATCTCGCCCCCGAGCATCCGGGCAGCCGAGACAGCGCGGGCGGTCTTGCCCGAAGCGGTGGGACCAGTAATTACCAGCAACATACCTAAGTCAGCTTCTCCATTTGCCGGCCACGCCGGAGATGTATCTGCGCCAGAACTGGCGCAGACGCCAGAAGGCGCGGTCTTCGTTATTTTTGTAGACATCAAACCAGTGCAGGTCGTCGTAGTCCATATCCCAGTTCTTGAAATCGGAGAGATGGAAGGTGGGGCGGTAATTCTTGATGGGATAGAGCCTCTTGCCCTCTCGAGTGTATGATTTCCAGGTCATGGTCATGATGTAGATGCGGTGGATGTCGTAGTTCATCTGCTTTGTCAGGCTGCCGGAGTTGTAGAGCTTATCGATGGCGTAGAGGTTGAGCCATTCGCCGCCCAGGCCGGGCACCTCGGCGTCGTCGGGGAGAAAAGCGGCGTAGACCTCTGTCTGCTCCGAGGCGTCAGTTTTGAAAAGGCCGTAGAGACGGCGCAGGCGGAATTCGCTTACGCTGCTTATGTCGCGAAACACCTCCTCGGGGTTGATATCATCGAGCGTCTCACCGGCAGAAAGGGTATAGATGGCCGGAGTGTCCCAGAACATTATCCCGGGCATCGAGGTGGCAGTCTCCTCCATAAGCATCTTGTCTTCGCGAACCACCAGAAAGCGGATCTGCATCGTGGTCTTCTTGAATTGCTGCGGGCCCAAGGTGGCAAGGCCGAAACGCATGCTGGAGAATTTCATAAACACGTAGCCTGTGGCCAGAACATAGACCACTGTGGGGAATACGAAGAAGAAAAACTTGTCGGGGATGTTGTAGTTGATGTTGATGTAAGAGGAGAAATAGTAGATAAGAATCACCACGGAGACGATCACCGACAGGGTGAGGGAGAGCTTGTTCAGTCGCTTGGTCTGGCCCACGTAGAGGCCGTTGATCAGAGTGTTTTCGGCCGAAGACGAGCCGTGAGCGATGCACGCCTGGCAGTATTCGGTCTTGCCGATGCGCAACAGTTGCAAAGCCTTAAAAAACGCCAGCACGGGGTAAAGAATCACGGCCGGCACGTAAGGAATGGCGCCGTGGATGCTCGGCAGCCCCAGCATGGAATGCCATGGCTCGCGATCGGCCATGTTGAAGCACATCATGATGATGGCAGAGACGATGAGAGCGTACTCCGTGTATCGGCGCGATAGAGTGCATGAGGCGGCGTGGTGCAAGGTGTAGTAATTGCCGTAGATTGTGAGCACAGGCACAAAAATCACTGTGATTAGCGGCAACCAGCCATGAGATACCCAAAGGCCGGAAAGGACAATGATCACGGGGATGGCATTGTTCACAATCCAGTTGACCATCAGGTTATTGAGGATCTTTGAATAATCAATTTTCGGGGAATGCATATCTTAAATGTGCAGGATAGATTCGATGAAAGAGGGCAGCGAGCCGGGGATTATCTTGAGGATTTGAGGTGCAGGTCGAAGAAGCGGAGCATGTTGCCGTAGACCACCGCGCGGGAGTTGCAGCCGTAGATGCTGTGGTTCATGTTAGTGAACGACATCATGTCGAAGAGCGTGCCTCGGCTTTGGAGCTCGGAGGCGTACTGCAAGGAGTTGGCCGGGTGCACGTTGTCGTCAGCCGTGCCGTACATGATCAGCAGAGGGCATTTGACAAAGGCCGTGCGGTTGAGGGGCGCCGAAATGCGGTAGCCGTCTTCGTTTTGCTGGGGGGTGAGCATATAGCGCTCGGTGTAGACTGAATCGTAAAATCTCCAATCGGTCACGGGTGCGACGGCGACGGCTGCCGCGTATGGAGAATTACTCTGAGAGATGGCCATCAAGGCCTCGTAGCCGCCATAGCTCCAGCCGAAGATGCCAACGCGCGAGGGGTCGGCGTAAGGGAGAGAGGCCGCATATCGGGCAGCGTTGATCTGGTCGATGGTTTCGTAATATCCGAGGTTTTTATATACTACATCAGAGAAGGCACGTCCGCGACCTCCGGTGCCTCGTCCGTCAACGCAGACCACCACGTAGCCCTTCATTGCGAAGGCTTGCTCCCAGTCCATGGCCCAGCGGTTGAGCACAGATTGCGAGCCGGGTCCGCTGTATTGCGACATCACCACGGGACACTTTCCTGTGGCGTTGACCGGACGAATCACATAGCCGTTGAGCTGCACTCCGTCGCTCTCCATGGTGAAAAATTCCTTAACCGGACATCCGGCAAATCTGGAGGCGTAGGCGGCGTTGTCCTCAACCATGCGCACTTGCTTGCCCTCTGAGGTGTTGATTGTATAGACGTTAGGAGTAGTGGCGTTGCTGTAATTGAACATCGCCAGCGACATGTCAGGCGAGAAAGTGGCGTTTGTGGTGCCTCCCACTTGTGAGATCTCTTTCTCCACGCCTTTTGCGTCGATGCGGTAGATGGTGCGGTCCATCGGAGTGGGGCGGGCGGCTTGGTAATAGACGCAGCCCTTGGCATCGATGCCGTAGAAATCGGTTACGTCAAAGTCGCCCTGTGTCAGGCGCTTAACCAAGGCGCCGGCATAGCTGTAGAGGTAGAGTTGGCTGAAGCCCGATCGCGAGGAGCGCACCACGAAGCCATCGGGCAGCAGACGCAAGTCTTCGTAGGCTTCCGGCTCGATCCATGAGTTAGAGTCGTCAACATAAACCGACTTCACCACCGACGATTTGGGGTTGCACGCATAGATTTCGAAGTGGTTTTGGTCGCGGTTGAGCGTAGAGATTAAAAGGCGCGCAGGGGTGTCGGCATATTGGATGCGAGGGATGTATTCGATGCGCGCGTCGGGTAGGGGAAGGTCAATGACCTTGCGGGTTTCCACATCATAGCTGTGGACAGTGACCACCGAGTTAGGCTCGCCGGCCACGGGATATTTATATGTGTAGGTGCCGGGGTAAAGGGCATAGGCCTTGCGAGGGTCGCAGGTGCCTTCATAGATGGGGAGGGTATAGCTCGGCACTTGGCTTTCGTTGTATTTCAGGAAGCAGAGGGTGAGATTGTCCGGAGCCCAGGTCATGGAGCAGGTGGTGGAAAATTCCTCTTCGTAGACCCAGTCGGGCACACCGTTCAGCACGCTGTTCACGGCCCCGTCGGTGGTTACTGCCACCTCCGAATGATAATCCAACTTGCTGATGTAGATATTGTTATCCTCAGCCACGAAGGCCACCATACGACCGTCGGGGCTGAAGAGCGGAGCGCGCTGTCGGGAGAAATTCTTGCTAAGCGGCTCAAGCAAGCGGCTGCGGATTTCGTAGACGTAATATTTAGCCTTTGAACTGCGGCGGTAGATGGGTTCGCTTTCGGTGCAGACGAGGATTTTGCTGCCGTCGGGGCTGAAAGTGAAGCTCTCGATGGCCGGGAGGGTGATTTCGCGCGTACGGGCCACGTCAAACACGGTTTCAACCTTCTCACCCGAGCGCATGTCGTAGCGGTCAATGGTTTTGCCGTCGGCCGAGAGGGTGAGGTAATCGTTGCCCAAGTATGTGAAGCCCTGAGGCGAGGCCGGACGGTTGTTGGGGAAGACGTAGGGCTCGATGTCGGCCACCTCCGGGGCTTTCGCTCCGGCTTCAGTCGTTCCTATGATAAGGGTACCGGCCACGAAAAGTATATTTTTGAAATTCATGTGATTCTTGATTGGTGATTGGATGCTATATGTAGATGTAAAGCGTTGATGCGGATTCTTGGTATTGTGCCGGTGGCTCGGACCGGGGGGCGCTATTACTCGCCGGAATCATCGAAGAGGCTCATCTGAGCCTTGTTCTCAGGGCGAGGTTTGTGCACCGGAGGCGTGTAGCCGAAATCAGGATCTTCCTTCTTTGGGGCGCGGCCGGGAGCCGGGGCAGAGGTTAGAAAATCATTGTTGGTGAGGACATCTTCCACGTCAGAGGTGTCGGCATCGACGGCTGCTTGGGAGCGGGGACGTTTTGCGGGCTGAGGCGCCTCTGTGCCCACTTTTGCGCGGAGAGCTTCGAGCTCTTTGCGCATTTCCTTCTCCTGCGAGGCGTGTTGGAAGAGGTTGTTTTTGATAGTGGTGCGCAGAGATTCGTTTTCAGTCTGTGCGCGCTGGAGGTTCTCTTTGAGCTGAGAGATGCGACGATCGAGTTTGTCTTTCACTTCGGCAAATCGCTCCACTTGCGCTGTAATTTCCTCGAGTTGGGCCTGCGTGTCGGCAGATTCCGTGTGATGACTTTCAAGGGATTTTATTTTGGCGTTGGCATCGTCAAGGCGCGCTTGCGAGAGGTCGTAATCGCCTTGGAGCTGCTGCAGGGCGGTCTCAAGTTCGCTGATTTTTCCCTTCGATTCGGCAGCTATTTTTCGCAATTCATCGACCATTGTATCCTCCATGCGGTCTTTAGTCTGCGCGGCCTCACAGGCATCGGTCAGGCGTTTGTTTTCTTCTTTCAACCCCTCGGCCTCGGCCTTTAAGCGGTCGAGTTGGGCAGTGAGCTCGCTGATTTGAGCGCTCAGAGCAGGGTCAGGATTCAGGGCAGCGGGAGCTGCGTGGGCGGCTGCGCTGCGGAGCTCTTCGAGTTCTTTTTCGTAGACAGCGGCAACCTTGGCCTTGTTCAGCAGGCTCTTATTCTCAAGCTCAAACTGCTCTTTTTCAGCCTCGAGCCTCAGAACTTGCGCCTCCAGGTCATGCACTCTCTCTGAGAGAGCCCTCTTCTGGCGGTCGGCGCTGAGCTGGCGCTCTTTGAGCTGGCTGCGCTTGTCCTCGAGTTGCTTTGCCTGGTCTTTCAGTTTCTCCATCTCTGCCTGAAGGTTGAGGCGCTCCTGCTGCCATAAGGCCTCGCAGCGGCGACGGGCAGCATGGTCGAGGGAGAGGATGTAGGCCTTGACTGATTCATCCAGGGCATCAAACATGTACTGCTTCTGCTTCCGCGGGTCAACGCTCTTGGCCAGAAAGTCGGGCAGAGAGGCGTTGACGATGTCAAGCACCTTGTCAAAAATGCTATGCACCATCTGTTGCTCGTCATCAGAGATTTCGACCGGCTCATCGGGCACAGTAGGGGTGACTTCGGCCGTGACGGTGGTTTCTTCTTCGTATTCGTTCGGGTCGGAATACAAACCTATAGCACTGAGCATTTTAGAGAGAAAAGTCATGATTCAGGGGTGTTAGGAGATTGTTTAAGCACCACACCGGCGCCTTGCTTGCCGTTGATGGCGATGGTGAGAGGGGAGGGGAACCGCACGATGCGGATATAGTCGCTTTCGTATTCGGCGGGGAGCGAGTTGAGGTAGTCAATATCGTAGACACCGTCGCCGAGGGTTGGGTTGATGGTGAAATAGCCCACCCCGAAAGATGTTAGATTCTGGAAAAAGTGAGTGCCCTGGCTGGGCTCTATGCGGTAGTTGGCCAATGATGATTCCACGATGAGCCTTGCCGCGGAGATCATGGCCCACTTTACGGGGATGCCCAAAGCCGGGTCGCTTGACCCCCATCGGCCGGGACCTACGAGCACGTAGTTGCGCTCCTGAGCGGCCATTTTGCTGTTGATCTCGGCAAGCTCCAGAGCTATCGAGGGCGAGAAGAGGGAGTTGAATTTTTCAGGCCGAACATATATGATTGTGTCCACGTTTTCGATGTTGCCGTGGCCCAGCGCTGTTGAGCTGCGCAAGATCACATCGGAATCCGGCACCTCCATCACCTCGTCGTCGATCATGTCTTTTTTGTCGATGATAGGGCGGATCTGCAGCCAGTAGAGGTGGCCTTTGATGCCATCTGGTCCCGGCTTGGGACTGATGGTGCCGGCAAACTCAATTTCCACAGGTCGCTGCATTTCCTTCTGTCCGGCTTTCAGCATGAAATCGCAAGCCTCGGCCAGGGGGAAGGCCTTGTCGCGGAGCATGTTGGTGAAGGTGACCACACGCCGCATGGAGCCGCTCTCGCAGTCGTAGAGCATCTGGTAGCCGGGGTCGTAGCTCGAGACCATGTGGCGCAGAGCGCCCGTCCCGGCAAGGGATTGTATGGGAGCCTCAACGATGTTGAAGCTGTCGTCGACCTTGAAATCCTCCACTTCCGTGTTGTTTTCAAGGGCGCAGAATTTCGTCTGAGTGTCGCGCAAGGCCAAGGCGAGCTCCGAGGTCTGAAGCACGGCTTCGGGATGCACGGGCGAGAAGCGCAACGAGCGGCCGCCGTCCACGATGTATTTGCCCAGCCCCACGGCCACCTGCACCACGCCGTCGGCAGCCTTTTCCTCGCCTATAGGGTAATAATTGAGCGATCGGCCCACACCGGAGAAGGATGGGAAGTAGAGATTTCCTGTGTATTCGCCCACCACCTCCTGAATGATCACGGCCATCTTTTCCTGGTCGATAACGTTGCTCGTGGCGGTCATGTAGGCCTTGGATGCGGAATAAAAGACAGAGGCGTAGACGCTCTTGATGGCGTCGGAGAGGGTTGATAGCATCTTTGCCCGATCCTCGATGCGAGGAATCATGTATGTGGAATAGATGCCGGCAAAGGGTTGATAATGAGAATCTTCCAGAAGACTTGACGAGCGCACGGCCAAGGGGCGATCCACCACATCGAGCAGTGCAAGCAGGTCTTCGGTAATGCTTTCGGGCAGGCGCGCTTGCAGGAATCTCTGCAGAATCTCTGAATCGGGCGCCTGGCTCAGAGCCATGGGATAGAGGTTATTCTCGCGCATGAACTCGTCGAAAATATCAGTGCACAGCACCACCGAGCGGGGGATGCTGATGGTGATGCCCTGGAAATTGTCGCATACGGGATTCTTCTTGATAATCGAATCCACAAATGCCAGACCGCGACCCTTGCCTCCGAGTGAGCCCTGCCCGATTCGGGCAAAGTTGGAGTAATGGTCAAAACGGTCTTTCTGGAACACTGCCACCACGCCTCTGTTTTTCATCTTCCTGTATTTGACAATCAAGTCAAAGAAGAGTTGCTTCACCGCCGGGCTCTCCTCCAGAGATCTGAAGCGGTGGTTCTTCACAACCTCGGCAATGGGGAAGAGGGCTCGGGAATAGAGCCAACGCGAGATGTCGTTGCGGGATGCGTGGTAGAAAAGGCTCTCGTCTGGGATTTCGAAGATGCGCTTTTGCAGGTCTTTGAGAGTGCGGATGCGCAGGAGCTCTTGGCGCGTCTGAGGGTTGCGGATGATGAAGTCGCCAAAACCAAAATTGTCGGTAATGGCCTCGCCCAGATCCACGGGAAGCTTCTTGGAGTTTTTGTCAAGAAAGACACCGCCAAACTCACCCACACGCATTGCATTCTCCGATTCAGAAGATTCGATGATCAGAGGCAAGTAAGGATCGCGCTTGCGCAGTTCGCGGGCCAGACGGATGCCGGCCAGGCGGTCCTTTGTGCCCTGACGGTTGAACGACACATCGCTGATGACGCCCAGCATGTGCTTGCCGTATTTCTCATACACCTCCAAGGCCTCCTCGTAGGTGCGGGCAAGCACCACCTTTGGGCGCCCCCTCATGCGCAACATCTGCTCGTGCTCGTTGAGGGCTTCGGTGGAGAATACTTTCGACTGGTTAAGGAGAAATTTATATAGGTGGGGAAGCACAGAGGAGTAAAACCTCACGCTGTCTTCCACCAGCATAATCATTTGCACGCCCACGCCCAAGACGTCCTGCTCAGCGTTCATCCTGTCTTCCAGGAGCTTGATGATGGCCAGGAGCAGGTCAACGTTGCCGAGCCAGCTGAACACATAGTCCACATTGCTCAGGTCCTGATCGGCCAACCGTCGTGACACCTCTTTGGAGAAAGGCGTCAGCACTACAATGGGCACCTGCGGGTGGGCGTTTTTGATGGCCGCGGCCCCCTCGATGGTCTCGGTGATGTCGACACCGGGCATGGCGATCACAAGGTCGTAATCCTTGCGCTCCATGGCTCCGAGAGCCTCGCTGATGTGGGAGACACGAGTGACGCGCGGAGGCGAGCTCAGGTTGAGGGATACGTATTCAAAATACAATTGCTCCTCCACGCGGCCGTCTTCCTCCATCATGAATGCATCGTAGGGCGATGCGATGAGCAGGACGTTGAATATGCGTCCTTGCATGAGCTCGCCGAACGATGTGTCCTTGA
Source organism: uncultured Bacteroides sp. (assembly GCA_964575435.1). Classification (GTDB taxonomy): domain Bacteria; phylum Bacteroidota; class Bacteroidia; order Bacteroidales; family Muribaculaceae; genus CAG-873. The sequence continues at coordinate 4,789 of CAZNRK010000024.1, read as the reverse complement.
GTATCAACTGGCTGAGTGCGTCCTCGTTCATCCGTGGGTATAGTTTCTGCAAAATTACGAAAAAAATTCCGCATCGCCCTGCATTTTCCCTAATTTTTTTGCCACCTCACGTGCAAAAACAGAGAATTTGCGACAATACCGGCTGCGCATGGCTGTCAAGTGCCGATACAGCCAATAAAACGAAGGTCAGAAGAAGACGTAATCAGTCGGGGGGAGGGGAGAGCCGTTGTGCCAGAGCTCAAAGGTGAAGGGGAATTGCCTGCCGTCGGTGAGGCCGATGCGCTGGCCTGTGGTTACCTTATTCCCACGCACGCAGAAGGTCTCGGAAAGCCCGATGTAGACCGAAACGAAGTCGTTGGGGTGCTGAATGATCACCGTCCAGCCGCGTCCGGAGGTGAACGCGCTGCTCACAACCGTGCCTCGGTATATGGCAGAAACACCTGTTGCTGAGGTGGTTGTGATGGTGACGGAGGGGATATCGCCTGAAGATGCCACGATGTCGACATTTGCTGCCGAAAGAGGCGGGAAAAACGTCATGCCCTCGGCTGCGATGGGCGAGAGCACGGAAAGGTTGAACCGCTCCTGGTCTTCAAAGCTGGTGACGAAGTTCTTCTCCCGGTCGGTGGCAGGCAGGAGCGAATCCAGAGGCAGATCCTGAAGGTCGGATGGCTTGGCTGTTGAGATAGCTGCTGAGGCGGGGAGGCTATCGGTGAGGATGGCGTGGAGATTGTCGTAATATCGGCCATAAGTGTGTGTGACATCAGCCACAGAGTCAAGACGGACCGACATGTCATCGTATTTGTCGCGCAGCTCCACGGTGAAACGCTCGGGGAGCAGGTTGCGCACCGGAGTGTACACAAACACGGCCAACCAGATCCCTCCGGCCACTAAAAAGGCGAGCACCGCCAACATGATCATCGTGAATTTCGACCCGGAGACTGATGCCAGACGTGTGAGCGAGCTGGTGCGGTCAAGGCTCAGGCGATACCGACGGAATGGTGTGAAATCTCCGGCGCTATTGGGGCGCAGGCTCTGACGCAGCCATGTGCCCAAGGCCTGCAGGTGGTCGATAATCTGTCGGAAATATTTTTTCAAGGAGTGAGAATTGAAATGCCGACCGGGGTGGGCGGACAAAAAAAGTCAAAGCGTGGCGGCCAGAGCGAGGACTGAGAGTGTGGAGGAGGGACAAGCTGAGTGGAGCGAGGCCAAAGCCTCTTGCATGGTGGCTCCGGTGGTGATGATATCGTCGACGATGAGCAGGTGCCGGCCATCATAATCGGCAGCGCGGGCCGAGGCGGCAAACGTGCCTTGCACGGCGGCTTTGCGCTGGGCGGCCGAACGTCGGGATTGCACGCCGTGAGATATCGGAGCTCTCAGCACATCGGCAATTTTCAGGCCAGTGGCTCGAGAGACGCCCAGACAGATTTCTTCAGTCTGATTATATCCGCGCAGCAGGCGCTTGCTGTAGTGCATCGGCACGGGCACCAATGCATCCACACCGGAGAAGAAACCCGAAGGGAGGATTTCCCGAGCGTATATTTCCCCCATGATCTGCCCTTGACGCGGTCGGCCGGAATATTTCATGTCAACGATCATCCGGGCTGTGAGCGATTGCTTTACGTAATAATACCATGCGGCGGCTCGGTCAAGCGGTACGGCCGGACCGAGCCGGTGGTGCAGGATATTGAAGGGGGAGAGGTGGAAATGCGTGCGGGGAAGCTGGAGCAGGCAGTCGGTGCACATAAGGGTTTCGCCCTCAGCAAGGGTGACCCCGCAGATGGGGCACACCTCAGGGGAGAGCACGTGAGCCACGGCCCGCAGCAGCTCTTTTAGCATATCAGGTTCTTGCCGGTCATCTCTTTAGGCTGGGGCAGATCCATGATATGGAGGATGGTGGGAGCCACGTCGGCGAGCTTGCCGTTCATGATTCGGGCGTCTTTGTTGCCGGTGACATAAACGCAGGGCACGGGGTTGAGCGAGTGGGCGGTGTTGGGGGTGCCGTCGGGGTTGAGAGCATTGTCGGCATTGCCGTGGTCAGCGATGATGATGGCCTCGTAGTCGTTGGCCTTTGCAGCCTCGATGACAGCGTTGACGCAGTTATCGATAGTGATGACAGCCTTCTCGATGGCTTCATACACCCCGGTGTGGCCCACCATGTCGCCGTTGGCAAAATTCACGACGATGAAGTCGTACTTCTCCGAGTTGATAGCCTCCACGAGTTTGTCCTTGACCTCGTAGGCGCTCATTTCAGGCTTGAGGTCGTAGGTGGCCACTTTGGGCGAGGGCACCAGGATGCGGTCTTCGCCGTCGAAGGGGGCCTCACGTCCGCCGTTAAAGAAGAAGGTGACGTGAGCGTATTTCTCCGTTTCGGCAATGTGGAGCTGCTTTTTGCCCTGAGCTGAGAGGAATTCGCCAAGAGTGTTGTCAACGTTTTCCTTGTCGAAGAGCACATGCACGCCGGTGAACGAAGCGTCGTAGGGGGTCATGCAGTAATATTGCAGGTCAGGAATGGTGGTCATTCCCTCTTCGGGCATGTCGTGCTGTGTGAGCACAATGGTGAGCTCTTTTGCGCGGTCGTTGCGGTAGTTGAAGAAGATCACCACGTCGCCGTCCTTGATGGTTCCGTCGACAGTGGCGTTGTTGATGGGGAGGATGAATTCGTCGGTGACGTCCTTGTCATAGCTCTCCTGCACGGCGGCAGCCATGTCGGTGGCTTGCCCGCCTTTCCCGTGGACGAGCAGGTCGTAGGCCACTTTGAGGCGCTCCCAGCGTTTGTCGCGGTCCATGGCATAATATCGTCCGATGATCGATGCGATTTTTCCGGCAGATTTCTCGCAGTGGGCTGTAAGGTCTTCGATGAATCCTTTGCCTGAACGGGGGTCGGTGTCACGGCCGTCCATGAAGCAGTGGAGGAAGACGTTCTGCAGGCCGTAATGAGCGGCGATGTCGCAAAGGGCGTAGACGTGGTCGAGGCTTGAGTGCACGCCGCCATCAGAGGTCAGGCCCATGAAATGCATGCCTTTTCCGGTGCGCTGGGCGTATTCGAAGGCGTTTTTGATTTGAGCGTTTTCGAGGATGGTGCCGTCGGCGATTGCCTTATTGATTTTCACCAGGTCCTGATAGAGGACGCGGCCGGCGCCGATGTTGAGGTGGCCCACCTCAGAGTTGCCCATCTGGCCGTCGGGCAAGCCCACATTCTCTCCGGAGGCTTGGAGCTCGGAGTGGGGATAGTTGGCCAAAAGGGAGTCCCAGTAAGGGGTGGGGGTGTTGTATATTACGTCGCTTTTTGATTTGTCGCCGATGCCCCAGCCATCGAGGATCATGAGTAATGCTTTGTGTGCCATATGAATATTGCGCTTTCCGGCGCGAGGTTTTTAATTATTAGAAGGGGAGATCGTCGGTGGGTTGCACCTGGCTGAGGTCAACTGCGGGTGCGCCGCCCATGTTGGCCGGAGCTGCCGGAGCCTGATGCTGAGGCATTGCGGCAGGAGCGCCGGGCATTGCGGGAGCTTGGCCGGCTGAGAGGGGTTCGGCTCTGAGACCGCGGATAGATGTGAACCAGCGACCGTTGTATTCGCGCGACTCGATGTCGAAGGTCAGACGGATCTCCTGGCCGGGGGTCAGGGGATATTGATCGGCGCGATCGCCAAAGAAGTCAAAGAGGACTTTTTTGGGATAAGTCTCCATGGTTTCAAGCACGTATTCGCGTTTTTTCCATTGATTGCCGGCTTTTGATGTGCCTCCCACTTCGGGAAGAGCGATGATAACTTTACCGAGAATTTCCATATATATTATTGATTTTTAATTTATTGCGATTGCAGCAGGAGCGAGCGGAGCGGCTCTTGCTCTCCAAAATGCAAAGTTAGCAAAAAAAATTGACCTATCGGCCAAATCCTCAATTTTTTTTCTCCCTCTACACCAAAAAAGAGGCTGCCTGTACGGGGCAGCCTCAGCCATGAAAGTTGGGAGGGACTCCTATTAGTTAGGAGTTAGAAGTTAGGAGTTGGGAGTTGGGATTACTCTTCGTTGAGAAGCTCGAGCATCTTGATGGCAGAAGCCGGGATACGGGTGCCGGGGCCGAAGATGGCGGCAACGCCAGCTTTGTAGAGGAAGTCGTAGTCCTGAGCGGGGATGACACCTCCGGCGGTGACCATAATGTCCTCACGGCCAAGTTTCTTGAGCTCTGCGATCACCTGGGGAATCAGGGTCTTGTGGCCGGCAGCGAGCGACGACACACCGAGGATGTGCACATCGTTCTCCACAGCCATGCGGGCAGCCTCTTCGGGAGTCTGGAAGAGCGGACCCATGTCCACGTCAAAGCCGCAGTCGGCATAGCCGGTGGCAACCACTTTGGCGCCGCGGTCGTGGCCGTCCTGGCCCATTTTGGCAATCATGATGCGAGGCTGGCGGCCTTCGCGTTTTGCAAATTCTTCGCACATCTGCTGAGCCTTAGCGAAGTCGGGATCGTTGTGAGTTTCTGAAGAGTACACGCCTGAAATAGTGCGGATTACGGCCTTGTAGCGACCCACAACCTCCTCGCAGGCGTCGGAGATTTCGCCCAGAGTGGCGCGCACGCCGGCAGCTTTGACAGCAAGGTCAAGGAGGTTGCCCTCGCCTGTGCGCACGCAGTTGGTGATAGCTTCAAGAGCCTGTTTAACTTTAGCTTCATCGCGGTTGGCGCGCAGCTGCTCGAGACGTTCGATCTGCTCTTTGCGCACCTCGGTGTTGTCGATTTCGAGGATATCGATGGGATCTTCGTGGTCGAGACGGTATTTGTTGATACCGACGA
>CAZNRK010000023.1:12863-29246 GCA_964575435.1 uncultured Bacteroides sp. | reverse complement strand
AATCCGTATTTTTTACCAATGTCGCGTGCGGCCCGCGCGCGACCTCCCAGTCATCTCCATGTGGCGGCCGAGCCGACCGCCACCTCCCAGTTTTATCGCTTGCGAGCCGACCACCACTTCTCAGTCATCTTGCGAGCAAGCTACCGACAGGGTATTAGTCGCAGCATAATGTTACGGTATTAATGCTTTGTTAGGTGGTTTACACCTTTGTATCCTATGCTTATGCCGAGCTATTACGAGCAATAAAAAACCTCCGCCGGGGGTGGGGAGGTTTTTTGAGTAAGGGGATGTGGGGTAGGGGAGGTTATTCTCCGCCTCGTTTCTTGGCTTTGTTTTTGGTTTTCTCGGAGGATGAGGAGTTCATGTCTTTTTCCTCTTTGAGGTCTATCTCTTTGCGATCTTTGTCAATAACGCGATATTGAAGCATAGCGAGGCTTTCGTCGCCGAGGATTTTGAAGTTGCCACCAATTGAGCGTTTCCATTTGTCGTAGAGGCGAAAGAGGGGGAATCCTTTCTTGATGTACGCATCGACGTATGGGTGGACGTACATGATGAAGTCTGAGAGGTGCAGATGGTTGACTACATAGTCGAGCTTCTCGTAAAGCGTGTCGGTAAAGAGAATTGAGGGCTGCACGGAGCCTTTGCCGAAGCAAGAGGGACAGGTCTCTGTGGTTGTGATATCCATGGCGGGACGCACACGCTGGCGGGTGATCTGCATCAACCCGAACTTGCTTAGGGGCAATATGTTGTGGCGGGCGCGGTCGTTGGCCATGACTTCACGCATGTGGTCGTAGAGAGCTTGACGATGTTCGGGCTTGCCCATGTCGATGAAGTCGACGACGATGATGCCTCCCATGTCGCGCAGGCGGAGCTGGCGGGCAATCTCGTCGGCAGCACGGAGGTTCACTTCCAGGGCGTTGCTTTCCTGGTCGGGAGCGGCTTTGGAGCGGTTGCCGGAGTTGACGTCAATTACGTGCAGGGCCTCTGTGGTCTCGATGATGAGGTATGCTCCGGATTTAAACGACACTGTCTTGCCGAATGATGATTTGATCTGTCGGGAGACGTTGAAGTTGTCGAAAATCGGGGTGTCTTTTGTGTAGAGCTTTACGATGTCTTTGCGCTCAGGGGCGATAAGACGCACGTATTTTTGGATCTGCTCATAGACGGCTGCATCGTTGACGTGGATGGCTTCAAATGATGGGGAGAAAACGTCGCGGAGCATGCCCACGATGCGGCTTTCTTCTTCAAATACCAGTGCAGGGGCTTTGGATACGCGGGCTTTGGCGATGGCGTCGTGCCATGACTGCACGAGTGTCTGGAGCTCGTTGACCAGCTCGGCTGCTCCTTTCCCTTCGGCCGAAGTGCGCACGATGACACCGAAATTCTTGGGCTTGATCGAGGCGATGAGCTGGCGCAGGCGCAGCTTTTCTTCAGTGCTTGAAATCTTCTGAGAGATGAAGATTTTGTCGCTGAATGGGATGAGCACCATGTAACGGCCGGTGAAGGAGATTTCGGTGGTGAGTCGGGGCCCTTTAGATGAGATGGGCTCTTTGATGATCTGCACGAGCAGTTGCTGTCCGGCTTGGAGCTCAGAAGTAATGGTGCCGTGTTTGTCTATATCGGGCAAGAGCTTCATTTTCGAGACAGAGGGGATCTCGTCGGTACGGGCAGAGGGGTTTGATGGGTCGCCAAGGAGCTTGGTAATGAATTGCTTATAAGAAGCAAAATGTGCACCAAGATCGAGGTAATGGAGAAAAGCGTCCTTTTCGTAGCCCACATTTACGAAGGCGGCATTAAGGCCCGGCATCAATTTTTTGACGTTGGCCAGGTAAATGTCGCCGACGGCATAGGCTATGTTGCGCGCTTCGGTCTGAAGCGACACGAGCCTTGTGTCTTCCAGCAGTGCGATGGACACTTCTGAAGGACGGACGTCGACAATTAGTTCGCTTTTCATTTTTTAAGAGTTTGGGGGACTTTTAGGTAACAAAAAGAACAAACATCCGCGGTAAGGCACGTCAGTAAAGTATCCCCCGAGAATGTTTGTCCTTATTTTGATAGTCAGAGAAGAAAAATTATTTCTTCTTATGACGATTCTTTTTCAGGCGTTTTTTACGCTTGTGGGTGGCCATCTTGTGGCCTTTTCTTTTCTTTCCGCTGGGCATATTACGCGATATTAATTAGTTATTATATATAAATTTGAAAAATAGTGCGATGGTTTGGGCTGATTATTTCACCTCCTGCATGAAAACCTTAGAGGGCTTGAATGCGGGGATTTTGTGCTCGGGGATGATGAGAGTGGTGTTTTTGGAGATGTTGCGAGCGGTCTTTTCGTTGCGGGTCTTCACGATGAAGCTGCCGAAGCCGCGGAGGTAAACGTTTTCGCCGTGAGCGAGGGAGTCTTTTACCACTTCCATGAATTTTTCAACGGTGGCGAGCACATTGGCGCGGTCAATACCGGTAGCGCTTGCTATTTCTGATACGATTTCAGCTTTTGTCATTTTGTTAATTATAAGGAGGTTATATTATTCAAACACGCGAAAAAGCAGCAACGGGCTGCTGCTTTGCTCAATTGCGAGTGCAAATATCGTAATTATTTTTCAATTTCACGCAAAAAAATCGCTATTTTGTTGATTTTTTTTTGTTTAGGGAGTGGAAGAGGGAAATCCTGCGGGCAGAGATTGGGGGATTATTTCTCCCGGGGCTCTGAGGGGTGTTGCTCGCCGATTGGCTCGTCAAGGTCGGCTGAATTGTCGGTGGTCTCAGGTGATGCTTTCCGGTGGAGCACCCCGGTGTGCACGCCTTCCACAATTGCTGCCAAGGCGAAGATGGCGATGCCGATGCCCGTGGTGGTGAGGATGTCAATGTCGCTGATGATGTCTTTGCGCACAAAGATAAATACAGCGCAGCCCGTGAGCGCCAGAGGCAGGAAATAGTACCACGCAGGCAGGGTGAATGGCCTGATGCCCACTGCCAATACATAAAATTGCCACAGAGCGCAAAGGGCCACGATAATGCCGAAAATAAAAGGCACCATGGGCTCGAACGTGCCTCTGAACACGAGCATGCACACACCCATGATTATAGCGATGGAATTGGTGATTGAGGTGAAGAGGCGACTCATGCCCGAGCCGTTGTTGAAGAAGAGCAGATCAAACACTCCGGCTCCGATAAAGAGCACACCGCCAAGCTCTACGATGCGTTTGGCGGAGATATCTTGCCTGAATAGCAGCATCAGAGCAGCTACTATGGCCGAGACTATACCAACGAAAATCAAGGTGCGCCCCCGCATTGTGGCGTTTTTGTCGTATTCTATTGTACGTTTTTCTTCTGTCATTTTTTCGGGTTTAGGTGTTGAGGATGTCATACGGCGCAAAATTAGTAAAAAATCTTCTATTGTTAAAATATTCAGGGGGTGAATTGTTAAATTTTAAACACACCAGCTCGCGGAAAAGTTGAAGAAAATGACAAGATGGATTCCAGGGAGGCTTCACTCTGAAGGTAAAGAATTTTTTTGGACAGTTTTATGTGAAGTATGAAAAATTTTTATTAACTTTGCCGTCAGCGCAAATTATAGCTGCGCGAGATACTTGCTTTCTAATCTTAAGAAATGACGTATATTCTTGATATACAGCTTGTTGGTGCTGAAAAGCCTAAGATCTGGCGGCGGATCGAGATTTCTCCGGAAATGTCGCTCCATGACCTGCATACAGCCATTCAAACCGCCATGGGCTGGACCGACTCGCACCCCCATTGCTTCTCCACTACCGCCCCAAATGGTGAAGTTGAGATAATCCCAACTTCAGACGAGAAAGGTCAAAGCCTGGAGGTGCGCATCAAAAAGCACATTTCCCCGGAGCATCCGATTTTACATTATATATATGACTTCGGCGACTATTGGGACCACGAGATCCGCCTTGTGCACACGCGCCGCGAGGTCACAGCCATACCGGAATGCACTGACGGCGCAGGGGCCTGTCCACCGGAAAATTCAGGAGGCATTTCAGGATATATGGACGCTCTTGCCGATGGGCGAATCTCAACTGCGGAAGCTGAGCAATTTTCACCTCAAGAGGCTAATGCCAATCTCCTCAACGTCTTCCTTAAATCAGTGATGGGTGATTAAACCCCACTAAGTTTCAGCTATTTACACCTTAAATTATACCATATTTACTCGTGATAAAAGAAAATCCATATCGACAAGCAGCCTCAGCCACCATTGAGCAGGATGGCGACACAGTGCTGATTTGTGTAGAGCCTTCCCGCATCGTTTCGCCAGCCGAAAGGAAGATTAAGCCACAGCGTCACACCCCTCAAGCCGGTGCGCTGAGCCGTCAGGAGGCAACCAATTCAGACCTCACAGTCCAAACTGGTGATGATGAGCCTGACCCTACAGCCATGCTTGTGATGCCTCGCCACGATTTTTCGGAACCGGCAGTAGACAATCGCCTTATGTGTGCCGGGGTGCTTATTGCCATGATCGTTGTGGCTCTGTTTGTAATATAGCCGATTGAATAAGAGATGGTAAGTCAGCAATCCGTGGTTCAGCTTTGGGATGCCTACCGACAGGGAAACCCCTTTGCCGGCACTCTGGCCGGAGTGCTGCTCTTTGAGGGGCGCAACGTGCAGCGCAACCTCGAAGGCGGCTTGCAGGTGCTCAGGCAGATGATGGAGCGGCGCATAGCATGGGCGCAAAATCTCGTGCTCTATGCTGAGCGCGTAAACCCCTCTGACACAATGCTATCGCACAATGCATTAGCAAGCACTGAAGCCATCTCGCAGTTGAAAGCCTATGCCGACAAGGGCGACCTCTGGGCCATGACCATCCTTGGGATGCTCCTTACCGCGGGGTCCGCCACGCCGGCTCAGCCACAATCCGGCATGGCATATCTCCAAGCTGCGGCCTCAGCCGGAGTGATCTTCGCCTCAGACCTTATTCAAGAACTCTCCAACTCGCAGGCATCTGCTGCTCCCTCCTCTCATAGCGCCTCTTCTCCTGCGCTCGGCAAAAAGCCCGGGGAGGCAATGGAGCAGCTGAAAGAACTTATTGGCCTTGAGCGCGTTAAACGTGAAGTAGAGAGCCTGAGCAACTTTGTGAAGGTGCAACGCGAGCGCAAGAAAAACGGTCTGCCGGAGATGAATGTGTCTTATCATTGTGTGTTTTCAGGCTCGCCCGGTACAGGCAAAACCACCGTGGCGCGCATCGTGGCCGACATTTATCACGAACTCGGTATCCTGAAGAAGGGCCATCTCGTGGAGGTGCAACGTGCTGATCTCGTTGCGGAATATGTGGGCCAGACAGCTCCCAAAACCAATGCCAAAATCGACGAAGCCCTTGATGGTGTGCTTTTTATCGATGAGGCCTACACCCTGGCAAAAGGCGAGGGAAACGCCGGAGATTTCGGCCAAGAGGCAATAGACACCCTGCTTAAGCGTATGGAGGACGACCGCAACCGTCTGGTGGTCATTCTCGCCGGATACAGCAACGAAATCCGCACCTTTATCAATTCCAATCCCGGCCTGCAGTCCCGCTTTAACCGATACATTAATTTTGAGGATTACACGGCCGAAGATCTGCTGAAAATCTTCGCTCTGAGTGTGCGCAAAAACGAGTTTAAAATCACTCGCGAAGCCTTTGAGGAAGCTATGCGTGTAATCACAGATGCCGTGGAGCACAAAGACGACCATTTCGGCAATGCCCGCTTTGTGCGCAACTATTTCGAGCGCGTGATCCAACGTCAAGCCGACCGCCTCTCTCGTCTGCCAAACCTCACCAAATCCGAGCTTTCTCGTATCACCATCGACGACGTGGCCGAATAGGTTGAGATTTTTTTGACGAAAAAGCGGCTATCTCAAAAATTTTCTGTAATTTTGCGTATTAATTCTTGACTTCTGTCGCATTGCGCAAAATCATCATATACATACTCGCAGGGCTGGCTCTCTGCGCATTGGTGGGCCGTGGCGGAGCATGCTCTGTCGGGGCGCTGGCGCAATTGTCTGATTCAGTGGGGTTTGACACTCTTCCCACTCCGGAGTTGTCCGAAGATACCCTTCATCCCACCGATACCCTAAAGCCTACCCAAATCCTCCTTCCAACCGATACCCTCCCGAGCGATTCCGCCCCGCGGACCGTGGCTCCTGTGCGGCCCTCCCGCATTCGTCGCGAGAAGGTTGACCTTGATGCTCAGGTTACGTTCCGCTCCTCAGACTCAACGGTGGTGATCCGCCGCGATTCGTGTCTGATGTATGGCGATGGAGACGTGCAGTACGGCGATATCAGCCTCGCAGCCGACAATATCGAGATGGACTTGCGTGACAATACAGTCTACGCAGTGGGGTCGCTCGACTCAATCGGCGAAGTCATCGGCAAGCCTCTCTTTAACGAGAACAGTACTGATTATGAGGCAAATACGATGCGCTACAACTTCAAGACCAAGAAAGGCTACCTTACCGACATCGTCACCCAGCAAGGCGAGGGATACGTCAGCGGCGGGGTCACAAAAAAAGACGAAAACGATGATTATTACCTTGGCAACATGCGCTACACCACATGCAGCGATACCGATTGCCCCCACTTCTATTTCCAAATCACCAAGGCCAAGCTGCGACCGGGAAAGAATGTGGTCGTAGGTCCGGGCTACATGGTTCTGGCGGGCTTGCCTCTGCCCATTGCAGTGCCTTTTGGTTTCTTCCCATTCACCGACAAGTACGCCTCCGGCATCATCGTTCCCACCTTCGGGGATGACTACCAGCGCGGATTTTACCTCAGCGACGGCGGCTATTATTTCGCCATTTCCGACAATATCGACCTTGCACTCACCGGTGAAATCTACACCAAAGGCTCATGGGGCTTGTCTGCACAGTCGAGCTATGTGAAGCGATATAAATACCGCGGATCGTTCAATGTAAGCTACCTGAAGTCGATCTACGGTGAGAAGGGAATGCCGGACTATTCAGCCAGCACTAACTTCCAAGTGCTCTGGAGCCACAGCCAGGACTCAAAGGCCAACCCCAACATGTCGCTCTCAGCCTCGGTCAATTTCACCACCACAGGCTACACGCGCAACGACGTGGGGTCGTACTACTCCAACTCCTTCACCGATAACACCAAAAGTTCGACCGTCAACCTCACATATCGCATCCCCAACTCCAAATGGTCGCTCTCATCGACCCTTAACATCAGCCAAAGGATGCAAGACTCAACGCTGGCAGTGTCGTTCCCTAACTTTACTCTGACCATGAATCAGACCAACCCCTTCAAGCGCAAGAAGGCTGTGGGCGATGAAAAATGGTACGAGAAAATCCGTATTTCTTATTCAGGCCAGTTCCAAAACTCTCTGACAGCCAAGCAAAACGAGTTTTTCAAGAAGTCGCTCATCAAGGATTGGCGCAACGGCATGAAGCACACTGTGCCCATTTCGGCAACCTTCAACGTTTTAAAATACGTCAACATCACTCCCTCAATCTCGTTCAACGATCGCATGTACACCTCCAAGGTGCGCCGCCACTGGGACGAAGTGAACGGCATCGAGACCATGGACACTACTTATAATTTCTATAATGTCTGGGACTTTCAGGGGGGCATCTCCCTGGACACCAAAATCTACGGTTTCTTCAAGCCTATGAAATTTCTTGGTGACAAGGTCAAGATGATTCGCCATGTGCTCACCCCCACAGTCTCTTTCTCCGCTGCGCCGGATTTCGGGTCAAGTTTCTTCGGATATTATGGCCACTACATGCGACCCGGAACCGACGGCACCGAGCAGCGAGTGGACTATTCCATGTTTCCCAACGCGCTCTTCGGTGTACCCGGCCGAGGCAAAACCGGCGCCGTATCGCTCTCTCTGGCCAATAATCTTGAGATGAAAGTCAAGACCAACGACTCTATCGGCGAGAAAAAAATATCGCTTATCGAAAACCTCACCCTCTCGCAAAGCTACAACTTCGCTGCCGACTCGCTCCGCTTCTCCGACATCAATTCATCAATACTCCTGCGCCTTACAAAAGGCTTCAACCTTAACCTCAACGCCACGTGGGACGTCTACACCTACGCCCTCAATCCTTCCGGCAATCCGGTGCGTGTCAATAAGTTGCGCATCTCATCGGGCAAAGGATTCGGTCGTCTGCGCTCCACCGGTACCTCGTTCTCGTACACTCTCAATAACGAAACCTTCAAGCGCAAAAAGAAAAACAGCGATACCGATGCAGGCGCTGACTCCGAGTCAAATCCCAATTCCCGCACCGGCAACCGATCATCTCAAAAGCCCGGCGATAACGACGATTCAGGATATTCTGATGCCGATTTCTCGTCCGACGGTTATTATAACTGGACCATCCCTTGGAGTCTGACCCTTAATTATTCGATAAATTACGGTTACGGATCGTTCAATAAGCAAAAAATGGAGTATAACAGCCGTATCACCCAAAATCTCAGCTTTTCAGGCTCGATACGTCCCACGAAAAACTGGAATTTCGGTTTCTCGGCCAGTTATAACTTTGATACTCACAAGATTGCATATATGAACTGCAACATTTCGCGCGACCTGCACTGCTTCACCATGGCAGCCTCGTTCGTGCCCGTCGGTCCATACAAGAGCTATAACTTCCATATAGCGGTTAAATCCGCTCTCCTCTCCGATCTCAAATACGACAAGCGCTCGTCCATGTCTAATGGTATAACATGGTATTAACCCTCTAATAAATTCACTCCTCACTCCTAACCCCTCACTCCTCACTATCAAGATGGTCATCGTAAAGCGTCTATACACCTTCATGCTGCAAAGGTTCCTGCCGTTGCTGCTGATGACGTTCATGATCTGCCTCTTTATCGTGATGATGCAGTTTCTTTGGAGATATATCGAGGATCTTGTGGGTAAAGGCTTGTCGGTCAAGGTGATTGGTGAACTGTTCTTTTACGCTGCCGTCACCATGGTGCCCACGGCCCTGCCGCTTGCCGTGCTCCTGGCCTCACTTATGACCTTCGGCAATCTCGGCGAGAAATTCGAGCTTACGGCCATGAAAGCTGCCGGCATATCCCTGCTTCGCATCATGAAGCCGCTGATTATCTTCATGGCTTGCCTTGCAGTCGGCGCATTCTTTTTTCAGAATAACGTCCTGCCCATCGCTCAGACCAAAATGTATACTCTGCTGCTGTCGATGAGGCAGAAATCACCTGAAGTCGAGATTCCTGCCCGTACTTTCTATGACCAGATTCCCGGCATGAACATCTACATTGAGCGCAAAAATCCCGACACAGGCATGCTCTACGACCTTATCATTTATGATGTGAGTCGAGGCTTAGACAATACGCGCGTGATTCTTGCCGACTCAGGCAAGCTCGCCTTCACAGAAGACAAAACTCGCCTTTTCCTCCACCTTTACAAAGGTGAAATGTTTGAAAATCTGAGAGATAACTCAATGGGTACAGCCTCTACGAGCTATCTCCCCTTCCGCCGCGAGAGCTTCTCCGACAAGCAGATCTATTTCCTTTTCGACTCCAATTTCAACCGCATAGACGAGGGCGCCATCCGCAGCCAGTACGTCGGGAAGAACGTGGGCGAACTCGGCCATTCCATCGACTCTCTCACCCATATCGTTGACTCTTTGGAGACAGCCTTCGGTCGCGAGCTCCAGGATCGGCCCACCATGGGCATTCAGCGCTACCGCACCGAATACTCAATCGACCGAAAGAAGACGCGCACCCGCACCGAGCTTCCCGCCGTGGCCGGAAACCTTGATATCGACTCCCTGTTTGCCTCGCCATCCCCCTCCCAAGCCAGCTCCTACATCCAAGGCGCAATCAGCAAGGCCAAGCAGCAAATCCGGGATTTCGATTTCCGCTCGTCGATGGTAATGGAGCAGCAAAAGGTCATGCGCCTGCACAAAATAGAGATGCAAAAGCGATTCACTCTCTCGTTTGCGGTGCTCATTTTCTTCTTCATCGGTGCACCCCTTGGCGCCATCATCAAGAAAGGCGGGATAGGCACGCCCCTGGTGATCTCCGTACTGCTCTTCATTGTCTATTTCATCTTCGACAATATGGGCTACAAGATGGCGCGTGACGGCCGTGTGCCTGTATGGTTTGGCATCTGGCTCAGCTCGATTGTGCTCTTGCCTTTGGGCATCTTCCTGACCTACAAGGCTATAGGTGACAGCAATGTGCTCAATCTCGATGCATGGACCTCATTCTTCCGCCGTCTGGTGGGAAAAGAGTCTAAACGCTCAATCGAGGTTAAAGAAGTGATTATGACAGAGGTTGACCCCTCCACCGGTCTCTCTTTGGCCACGGCCCTCCTCTCAGAGCTGGATGGTCTGCAAGCCCTCAGCGGTCGCAAGAACAGGCTACTCCGGCTCATGCTGCGCCCCGATATGGAGAGTGCTAACCGCAAGATGAGCGACCTGATCGAGTACCTATCCAATTCCCGCTCGCTTCAGGTGATCCATACCCTTAACGACTTCCCGTTCACGGTGAACAGCCGAAACCTACAAAACGTTATATCTACTACTCGCCGGATCATATCTCTCCTCTCCCCGGCCTTAAATACAGAACCTTATGAACACAGATCAGAAAATATCCCTTGACTCTATCGAAGACGCCCTGAAGGATTTTGCCGAGGGCAAGCCCGTGATTGTGGTCGATGATGAAGACCGCGAAAACGAAGGCGACATCATAATAGCTGCTGAAAAAATCACCCCCGAACAGGTGAATTTCATGCTCAAAAATGCACGCGGAGTGCTCTGCGCGCCCATCACCCTCTCGCGCTGTAAGGAATTGGGACTGATGCCGCAGGTAGAGGATAACACCTCAGTGCTGGGCACACCTTTCACTGTCACTGTCGACAAGCTCGAAGGATGCTCAACAGGCGTGTCGGCCCATGACCGCTGTGCCACGATTCGTGCCCTGGCCTCGGATGAGAGCACTCCCGAGACCTTCGGTCGTCCCGGCCACATCTGTCCGCTTTACGCTCAGGATCAAGGTGTGCTCAAACGCGCCGGCCACACCGAGGCTGCCGTTGATCTGGCTCGCCTCAGCGGCTTGCATCCTGCTGCCGCTCTTATGGAGATAATGAGCGACGACGGCACCATGGCCCGACTCCCGGAGCTGAAAAAACGCTCTGAAGAGTGGGGGATGAAGCTCATCTCGATTCGCGACCTCATTGCCTTCCGCCTCCGCACCGAGCGCATGGTCGAGGTGGGCGAAGAGGTAGACATGCCCACAGCTTACGGCCATTTCAAGCTTATCCCCTTCCGCCAGCTCAGCAACGGTCTGGAGCACATTGCCCTGATCAAGGGTGAGGTCAACGACGGCAATCCGGTGCTTGTGCGTGTGCATTCTTCTTGCGCAACAGGCGACATTTTCGGGTCCCAACGTTGCGACTGCGGCGAGCAGCTCCACCGCGCCATGCAAATGATTGAAAAAGAGGGACGTGGAGCCGTCATCTACCTCAACCAGGAGGGTCGCGGCATTGGTCTTATGGACAAAATCCGTGCCTATAAGCTTCAGGAAGAGGGCTTGGACACCGTAGACGCCAACCTCCACCTTGGCCACAAAGCCGACGAGCGCGACTACGGAGTGGGTGCGCAGATTCTTAACCTCTTGGGCATTAAGAAGATGCGTCTTCTTACTAATAATCCCAAGAAGCGCGTCGGACTGGAAGGCTACGGCCTTGAAATCACAGAAAACGTACCCATTGAAGTTGATCCCAACGACAATAACCGCTTCTACATGCACACCAAAAAAGAGCGCATGGGCCACAATCTCCACAACGTCTAAATTATAACTTAAAGGGAACGGACGCACCATGGTGCGTCCCTACAAATTCCTAACTCCTCACTAAAATATGTCTATAGCAATTTGCAGCGATCACGCCGGTTTTCAACTCAAATCTATCATCGAAAGCTATCTCGAATCTAAAGGCCTGCAGTACAAAGACTTCGGCACCTATTCCGAAGATAGTTGCGACTATCCTGATTTCGCCCATCCATGCGCCTTGGCCGTTGAAAGCGGAGAATGTTATCCCGGTATAGCCATGTGCGGATCCGGCAACGGCATTGCCATCACCCTCAACAAGCACCAAGGCATCCGCGCAGCCCTGTGTTGGACCCCCGAGCTCGCTGCCCTGGCCCGGCAGCACAACGACGCCAACGTTCTTGTCCTCCCGGCCCGCTTCATCGCTGCCGAGGTAGCGCTCGAGATTGTCAATACATTCCTCTCCACTGAATTTGAAGGCGGTCGCCACCAACGACGTATCGACAAGATACCGGTAAGCAGCCAAGAGTGAAAGCTATAAACCGCGAAATCCTGCACCTGGCCCTGCCGGCCATTGTCTCGAACATCACCACCCCCGTGCTCTCGATTGTCGATACAGCAATCGTGGGCCACATTGGAGCAGCCGTCTATATCGGTGCTATCGCCGTGGGCGGCTCAATGCTCAACCTCGTGTATTGGCTCATGAACTTCCTGCGTATGGGCTCCTCCGGCCTCACCGCACAGGCATTTGGTGCCGGGAGGGTAGGGGAATGTTACGCGGTGCTTCGGCGCGGATTGGCAGTAGGTGCTCTCGGCGCAGCGATGCTCTGGCTATTGGCCGTGCCCGTGTGCAAAGGCATGCTGCTTTTTATGGACGCTGACCCGGCAACTTCGGCACTTGCTACGAAATATTTCTACATCGTCATCGCCGGCGCTCCGGCCGTAATGGCCAATTACGCCCTCTCCGGGTGGTTTCTCGGCATGCAAGACTCTCGCACCCCCATGTGGATGGCTTTGATAACCAATGTGGTGAACATTATCATCAGTCTCTGTCTGGTTGTGGGATTGAGCATGAAAATCGAGGGAGTGGCCATCGGGACAGCTCTGGCGCAGTGGGCCGGTCTGGCTTTTGGAGCTGTGCAAGTGGCTCGACGATACCGGCGTGACCAGCCGGAAAAGGTCAAAATATGGCAAAAAGACGCTTTGCGACAGTTTTTTGCCATAAATTCCGACATCTTTATGCGCACAGCATGCTTAGTGGCCGTCACTCTTTGGTTTACCCGCACCGGTGCCCGACAAGGCGCCGATATGCTTGCCGCTAACGCCCTGCTCATGCAGTTTTTTCTTTTCTTCTCGTATTTCATGGATGGTTTTGCCTTCGCTGCCGAGGCTCTTAGCGGCAAATACCATGGCGCCTCTGACCCCACAGGCCTCCGTAGCAGCATCCGTGCCATTTTCCGTTGGGGTCTCGGCCTCTCGCTTGTCTTCACATTAGTATATTTTGCAGGTGCCTCTCCTGCCCTCGGATGGCTCACTGATGACAGCCGGGTTATCTCCACCGCACGGCGATTCATCCTCTGGGTGGCTCTCGTCCCTTTGGCCGGCTTTGGAGCCTTTGTCTGGGATGGCATCTACACCGGACTCACCCTCACACGCAAAATGGCCCATTCCATGCTCCTGGCCATGGCCGTTTTCTTCGCCGGCAGCTTCATTCTCATTCCTCTAAGCGGCAACCATGGCCTCTGGCTCGCCTTTCTCCTGTACCTTCTTTCCCGCACCCTCACTCAGACCCTGATGTTCAAATACCATTAATAATGACTAAATCTAAGGGGAGTACTGAAATATAGACGGATTACGTATACGTAGCAGTCGTCTCTTTTCGATTTAAATATAACCTTAAACCGTATTTTTGACCATCGTAGCCGGCGGCTATTTTTATTTTCTGAGAAAAATGCGTATCTTTGCTATGTGAATCACAGGAATATGAATTGGCAACTTCTCATCAATGATAAGCGTTTCGGGCTGGAGCATTACCACGACCCGAAAAAAGGCACGGGACGTACGGATTTCCGACGCGATTATGACCGTCTGATCTTTTCCTCACCCTTCCGCCGCTTGCAGAACAAGACTCAGGTCTTCCCGCTGCCCGGAAGCATCTTTGTGCACAATCGTCTCACCCACTCGCTTGAAGTCTCGTGCGTTGGAAAGTCGATGGCCGACAATATTGCTGATCGCTTGCGCGAAAAATACGCCGGCGAGCCGTGGCGCGATTCATTTCTCGACATAGGCGATATTGTGGCCGCAGCCTGCCTGGCCCACGACCTTGGCAATCCGCCTTTCGGGCATTCCGGCGAGAAGGCCATAGCAGCTTTTTTCAGTGAAGGCGAGGGGCGAAAATATCGCGACCTGCTCCCGGCCGACCGTTGGCTTGATCTTATCAATTTTGAAGGCAATGCCAACGCCTTCCGCCTCCTCACTCACGGTTTCAATGGTCGACGTCGCGGAGGGTTTGCCATGACATATTCCACTCTGGCCTCTATTGTGAAATATCCCTACGACTCCTCCCACGCCGGCGAGAAGGGCAAGTTCGGCTTTTTCGCCCCCGAGCGGGAAAGCTTCCTGCAAGTGGCCTCAACCCTGGGTCTCAAGCAATTGCCACAGCCCGACGGGTCGGTGAAATTTGCCCGACATCCTCTGGTCTTTATCGTGGAGGCGGCTGATGATATCTGCTATGAAATCATGGACCTTGAGGATGCCCACAAGCTTAAAATCCTCACCACGGAAACCGTGAAATCTCTGCTGCTCAACTACTTCGAAGATTCCCGACGAGAACGCATCCTCAATGTAATGCACACGATTTCAGACCCCAACGAGCAGATCGGTTACCTGCGTTCGTGTGTGATAGGCGAGCTCGTAGGCCGCTGTGCCGATGCATTTATCGAGAATGAGGAGGCGATACTCAGAGGACAATTCTCCGGCCCTCTGATGGAACACATCACCCCTGTGCAGCGCGCTGCATATGAGGCCTGTAACGCTGTTTCATGGAAGAAAATCTACTGCGCCTCCGATGTTGTTGACATCGACCTGGCCGGTAACCGCATCATCACTTTCCTGTTAGAAAAGCTCACACACGCGGTGGCAAATCCGGAATTGAATTATTCCGGTTTGCTGCTCTCGCAGGTGCCCGAACAGTACGATGTGCATGCTCCCGAACTCGCCGACCGCATCCAAGCCGTGGTTGATCACGTCTCTGCAATGACGGATGTCTATGCTCTTAATCTTTACCGCCGCCTCAACGGTCATTCCCTGCCGGCGGTGTAACTTGTTGATAATGAATAGACTGATACTGATATTTTCGCTTCTTCTCGTGGCTCTTACCACCCGGGCTCAGGGCTGGACCGTCGAGACTCTCCCCAACGTGCAGGTGCAAGACCACACAAAGCACCTTGTAAACCCCGATGGCATCATCTCCCCGGGGGTGCAGTCTCAGATTGACTCGCTCCTTCTCGATGCTCGCCGACGCACTTCGGCCGAAATCGTAGCCGTTATGGTTAACGATTTTGATGGCGATGACATTGACGAATTTGCCACAGATCTCTTCAATACATGGAACATCGGCAAAAAGGACAATAACAACGGCATCCTCATCTTCGTGGCCAAGCATAGGCGTAAGGCAGCGATCCGCACGGGCTACGGCATCGAGGGCATCCTCCCCGACATCGTGGCCGGACGTATTCTGCGTAAGACTATGTTCCCTAAGTTCAAACAAGGGGACTATGAGGGTGGATTGCTTGCCGGTGTGGAGACCGTTTGTGAAATAGTGACCGACCCGGATGCGGCTGACGAGGTGCACTCGGGCCAGGGAGAAAATTATGGAACTTCCGATGCGATAGATTTCTTTCGTGCTTACCTTGCTATAGCTATCTCGGTGGCGGCCATGATGCTGATTGTCCTTTTGGGTTCGCTTCTCGGGCTTAGGAAGAAGACTGACACGGAAAAATACCGTGCACTGGTGCCGTTCAAGTCATGGGCGCTGCTGATGTCTGCCTTGTGCATGTTCATCCCCTCGGTGGTGGTTATTCCTTACCTTTTGATACTGCGAAGGTGGAGAAATCGCCCTCGCTCGTGCGCTCGGTGCGGAAGCAAAATGAATAAACTCGATGAGGTGCACGACAATGACTACCTTTCTCCGGCGCAGGATACAGAGGAACGCATAAAATCCATTGATTACGACGTATGGCTTTGTCCCACGTGCGGTGAGACTGAGATCATACCTTATCAGGTGCAAGGTTCATCGTTTCAGGAATGTCCGCAATGCGGAGGTCGCACTTGCAGCCTCACTGCCAATCGTATTCTCTCCGAGCCCACACCTACACGCACCGGAAAGGGGCAGCGCGAGTATAGTTGCCACAACTGCGGCTATGCTTTTGCTGTGCCCTACGTCTTGCCTAAGACCGCCACGCCGATTATCATTCTCGGCGGAGGAGGGGGTGGAGGTCGATCCGGAGGCGGCGGAAGCTTCGGTGGAGGTTTTGGAGGCGGCTTCAGTGGCGGCGGTGGCGCCTCCGGCGGCTGGTAACATGCCGTCACTCGGAAAAAGTGTATTTTTTGAGGCTTGGAAATTAGGAAAAAGTGTA
>CAZNRK010000023.1:0-12763 GCA_964575435.1 uncultured Bacteroides sp. | reverse complement strand
AAATTAGGAAAAAGTGTAAATTTTAGTGCTTCCAAAATAGGAAAAAGTGTAAATACTAATTGCAACATTCAATCTCTCAGTATGTTAGGTGTTATGGATTTAAAAGAGATTATAATCAGTAAGATTGAGGGGCTATTGGGCGCGGTGGGGGCCGTAAGTGAAGAGGTGAGTGATGGGTAGGAGGAAGGGTGAGATGCCGGCGCGATGGCCATAGTCGCCATTTTCTGTGTAGCTGATACAGAGGCGTTTGCGAGCGCGGGAGAGGGCCACGTAGAGTTTGCGTGCGTCTTCATTGCGATCGGCAAGGGCGGCTTGCTTCATTTCAGGGGTGGAATCGAAGGAGTTGATGATTTTTGTAGTGCCGTAGAACGGGAATACGCCGTCACGCACACCGAGCACCACGACATTGTCGAATTGCAGACCTTTGGCCTTGTGAATGGTCATGATGAATACGCGGTCTGAGATAAGCACGTTGGCCGGGTCGGAATTCACCAGGTCGCCCTCATTGATGGTGGAGGTGAGGTCGTTGATGTGTGTGGACACTTGGTCAAAGAGGCTCACATCGGCGGTGCGGTCCACCCATTCGCACTCCACGTAGCGCAGGAATACGTCAAACTTCGGGCCGATGTCTTCGATGAGATTTTGGTCGCAAAGCAGGCGGTAGGTCGAGGCCAATTCGTCGGCGATTGTGCGTTGAGTCACCGATACGGGCAGGTGCAAGTAGCTCTTAATGTTGGAAATCAGAGGGGAAATCGCCGCCAACCTTGTGGCGGGTTTCTTTAGCTCCGGATTTTCGAGAAACGCCTCCTGGATTTTGAAAACCGGGGCGGCTTGCCCCAGGCAATGCTGAATGAGCGATAGCGTGGCTTCGATGTCGGCATCGGCCAGGTGGGCGTTGGTGCCTTGGAGGTTGAATTCGGAGATGAGGGCCTCTAAGGTGTATTTTTTGAGTTCAGGTGCCACGAGCTTGGCCACGTGCAGGGTGTCGAATACAGTGAAGGTGACATCTTCGTTGAGCTCGCGCGAGCAGTTATTGCGGAGCATGAGATAGTCGTATGTGACGTTGTGGCCGATCAACGGCAACGTGCCTGCATAGTTGAGGAAACTGCGAAGGCCCTCGGCGCGGGGCATGTGCGGGCGTCGGGCGTACTCCTCAACGAGCGGGTTAGGCTTGTCGCCAAGCATGTCAGGGATGGGGCGATCGGTGTGGAGGATGATGTTAAAGTCAGAACCGGCCACCTTCTTTCCACCACGGATTTTGAAGGCAGCAATCTGCACGATGTCGTCTTCAAGCACATTGAGGCCGGTGGTCTCCGTGTCAAAAACCACTGCCTCACCTCCGGTGCAGACATCGTAGAAATCTTTAAGATATGGCACGGGGCGAAGGAGGTCGCTGGGGGTGAGCATCATTCTGCGCATCTTATGCACCAACTCGCGGGCGCGCACCTGCGCCGAAGTGCACTTCAGCCCGAAGAGCAAGCGGGTCCATGCTCCCATGTCAAAGTCATTGACCAGAACGGCATAGAGGGCCGTCAGGGTCTTATATGAGGGGTTGCGGAACATGTCTACCCCTGAAATCTTGAAATTGTTGATGCCACGGGCAGTGAGAGTGTCGCTGATGGCGTCGGCCTGAGAGTTGCGGCTCACGAGGATGGCCAGACGCTCGGAATCGGAGAGTGATAGGTAGTGACGCACCATGTTGAACACACGGTTGGCCTCGTCGTCGATCGTTGGCGCGCTGGTGAGGATGAGGTCGTGGCGATGTGGAGTCTCTGACGTCACGGGTTTTGGCAGGAGATCAGAGGGCACGCCTAAGATGTTGTGAGCATAGGTGTTGCACACCTCAAGCAGATAGGAAGGCGAACGATAATTCGCCTCCAAAGTCAAAATATTTCCAGCACAGCGCTTGCGCAGCAGATCGAGATTCGAGAGCTTGGCACCCAGGAAAGAGAATATGGCTTGCTGCTCGTCGCCAAGGTACATGGCTGTGGGGCTCGGGGCGGTGAGAAGGTCGGCCAGAGCAAGTTGCAAGCGGTTCAGGTCTTGAACTTCATCAATTTGCACCCACTCGTAGCGCCTGTGATCAGGGTGAGAGACAAGGTGGTCATATGCAAGAATCAGCAGGTCGGCAAAATCCACGGCGCAATGCGAGGCCTTATAGTTATTGTATGTTATGGCTGCGCGCAGGGCTTCGTATTCATTAGGCACATCTTCCACCACAAAGCCGTAACTTTCACCAATTTTGTAGAAATGCGCGAAATCGTGCTTCATGAATTTATTTGTGTTGCGATCGAGCAGTCCCGGGCCCGGAGTGAGCACATCTTCTGGATGTCCCATACGCCGCTGAGAGAAATATGAAGCAAGGTCAACGACGTATTTTACGGCGTTTTTA
Source organism: uncultured Bacteroides sp. (assembly GCA_964575435.1). Taxonomy (GTDB): domain Bacteria; phylum Bacteroidota; class Bacteroidia; order Bacteroidales; family Muribaculaceae; genus CAG-873. Next base: position 10,371 of record CAZNRK010000023.1, on the reverse strand, counting down.
TTGATTGTGCCGTTGGTGTAGGTGACAAGACGCTGAGAGATGCTTAGAAGCAACTCGTTTTGATCGTCTTCGTCAATGATATAGGAATTTTCAGCAATTACGTTGTTTTCAAACAGATATCGCGAGCAATACCTGTGGATATTTCCAATAAATATCTCCTCAACGGCTGCTTCGGCACCTAAGCGTTGCACCACACGGTCGCGCATGCTTCTTGAGGCGCGATTCGTAAAGGTCAGGCACAGCATTTGCTCCGGCTTCACTCCGCGGTCGATGGCTTGGGCGATGCGTTCGGCAAGGATTTCCGTTTTTCCGCAGCCGGGAGGGGCGAGCACGAGAAAGTAGCCGTTTTGGGCGTTGATGGCTTTGAGCTGTCGGGCGTCGAAGGGCATAGGGTAGTGAGGAGTTAGGCGTTGGGAGTGAATTGTTGTGGAGCGGGAGTAGGATTATATGCAGAGTCGGAGACCGATGAGGCGGCTGCGGTGGTCGGGATTGAGCATGATGCGGCGCGAAGTGCGGCAATCTATCAATGGGGATTCGTAGCTGCCACCACGAGCCACCTTGCATCTGCCATCTTCCGGCCCCTCCGGGTCGATGCTGCCTGCCGAAATGGCGTAGGAGTTGAAATACCAATCTGCACACCATTCCGAGACGTTGCCGCTGAGGTCGTATAAGCCGAGTTCGTTGGGCAGGAGCGTGCCCACGTTATGTGTGCGACCTTGCGAATTACCCCGGTGCCAAATGTGGCTGTCTGCATTTTCTTCATCAGTGCCTGCATATCTTGTGCATGACGAAAGTTGTCCCCCACGGGCGGCGTATTCCCATTGGGCCTCGGTGGGGAGGTGGAAGTTAAGTCCGGTGAGGGTGCTGAGCCTGTTGCAAAATTCTTGAGCATCGTACCAGCTCACGCGCTCCACGGGCAGGTCTAATCCCGTAAGTTGGCTGGGATTTTCGCCCATCACTTCTTGCCACAGACGCTGGGTGACGGGCGTGGCTGCCATCATGAAATCGCTGAGCCGGAGGTTTACGGCCGGACGCTCGTCAAAGTTGGCGGCAATGCCTTGCTCGGGGGTCGCCCCCATTGAGAATGCTCCTCCACGGATGCGTATCATTTTGATTAGAAGGCCGTTAAAATGCACAATAAATTCCCGGTCCGATTCGTATCCCTCGAGTTCCGGAATCAGATAATTGCTATCAAGCAGGCCTAAAGGTCGTGCCGTGCTGTCTACTACATGCTCCACAACCAAAGGATTATACCCCATTTCGCATAGTTTATCCCTGACAGCCTGCATGGCTGCGGTGTGGTCTCTTGCACCGGCAAGCGACTCCTGAAGCAGGCTTTTTGCACCGCCCGAATCTATCATGGCCAGAAGCACGGCGCGCACGGCCGTATTCTCAAGAAAATGGTAGTCAGATAAGTATCCATACAGCCGCCGTGAGCCCACCACGTCCTTGCCGCAGGCTGCAATTGCATTTTTTATTCCGGACTCAAGAGAAGACACTCTGGATACTTAACTAATTATGATATTAATCAAGAAGCTTCGAAACTTAATGATTGTGATTGATAGTAGAAGATAAAAACTCTGAAGCGCTCATAACCGGAATGGCTGTTCCAATAAAGTCCTTTTTATTGCGAGAAATTATGCAATCACAATTTGCCTCTATCGCAGATTGGTATTGCAAACCATCCTCAAAGTCTTTAAAAGAAGAATTCAGATTTTTTAAAATCTGTTCTTTTGTGTTATCTACAATAGAGAAAGCATCACAAATCTTTTCTATTATTGTAATTAGGTGGGCGGAAGGTAACTTACGCATTATGTAGGCAAAATTAGCAACAGTAAGATACGAAATATAAAATGTCAGATTATTTTCTGATCCATATTTCATCAACTTTTCTGCATCTCCGGATATATCTTCTCTTACAAAATAATCGATGATGAAGTTGGTGTCAAGGAATATACGTTTCATTTCGACATAATGTATTTAGTACGGGGGTCTGAAAGATCTATAACGGAGGGATCTATGTTGCTTCTGATGTCATGCAGCGCATCAAGGAAATTTGAAGTCTCTGATGGCGATTGTATTTGAGGAGAATGAGAAAGGGTGGTTTTTACTACACCTTTCATATTTTCAATCATCCGCCGGAGTAATGTTTCGTCAGCGTTATTGGCAAGTGTAACTACAATCTGAGTCATATGAATTATTATTTTGTATTATTGCGAAAAGTCCCTCAGGCATTGCTGCTATCGTGATTTCATGTAAAAGATTTCGGGGCGTTTCTCTTCAACTACTTGAGCATCTCTCTTTTCGTAAGTGCAAATTTATACAATTCTTTTTATATATGCAACATTCTCCGGCTTTTCTTTGGCGCTATCATTCCAGAGGTGTTCTTCCGGGTTCGTTTTTTTATCGGGCGCCGGAGTCGATGGCCGCGAGCAGGTCGGTGAGCTGGGAACGGATGGCTTTGAGGCGGTTCATGGCACGGTGGCGTCGGCTCACACCTGAATGGTTGTGGCGAATCATCTCTTGGGCCACATCGAGCTTGATGCCGCGCTCCTTGACCAGGTAGTGCACCATGCGGATTTTCTCGATGTCGGCAGGTGTGTAGGTGCGAGTGCCCCCGGCGGTGCGCCCGGGTTTGATGATGGTAAATTGATTTTCCCAAAACCTGAGCGTGGAGGCCGGGATGCCGAGGATGTCGGCCACCTCTGAGATTTTGTAGTAACGTTTGTCGAGATCAGACATGGGGTGGGGATTTAAGGCATTAGTCCATGACGTGGCCGGCATTTTCGGCCATGCGTATCATTTCGTCGTACTGCTGCGGGGTGAGGTCGTAGAAATAATAGTTAACGGGATTTTGGGGCTGTCCGCGGAATCTCACTTCGTAGTGCAGGTGCGGTCCCGTAGATTTTCCGGTATTACCCACGGCGCCAATCATCTCGCCGCGCTCCACGTTCTGCCCTACCTTGACGTCGATGCGCGAAAGATGGGCAAAACGGGTGAGGTACTGGTAGCCGTGGTCGATTTCGATGCAGTTGCCATAACCGCTCTGCCAGCCTGCAAAGACTACTCGGCCATTGCCGGTGGCGTAGACCGGAGTGCCGATGGGGCAGGCGAAATCCATGCCTTCGTGAAATTTTGTGGTGCCATATACAGGGTCGCGGCGGTAGCCATAGCCTGAGGCCATCTGTCGGAGTTTGCTTTCAGAGACAGGCTGGATGGCCGGGATGTTGGCCAGACGCTCACGCTGGGAAAAGGCCAGGGTGCGAAGTTCGTCAAACGATTTAATTTGAGAATACACCTGATAGTCAAGCCGATCGAGCTTGGCAGCAACTGCCTCCACCACGGCATCGGCATCAGAGATTGAATCGGTGATGCCCGTGCGTCGGCGCTCAAGGCCTGCGTATCGACGGGCGTCGGTTACGGGGTCGGCTTGCATCATCACACGGTAGAAATTATTATCCCTGGCAGCGATGTCTTCCATTACGGCAATAGCCTCATCGGCCTGGCGGCTGAGGTCATCGATGCGCGAGTGCAGATGGTCGTTTTCCTCGCGGAGCATGCGCTCTTTGGGGAGGTCAAAAATGAAGTAAGCCAGACAGAGCAGCACCGCGGCTCCGGCTGCTCCGAGCAGCACTTGGCGCATCACAGCCCACCAGCGCTCTTTGGCCGTGGGATACACACGCTCGTATTGGCTCGTCAGTGGATTATATTTATAATACGTATTTCGTGACATCCGGCTCTTGCAAAAATCAGAAAAAATGAGTAACTTTGCACATTATTCACCGACAAAGGTAATAAAAATTTTCCAAGAATTAAACACTAAGGTTAAATTAAAGATATAAATATGCTGTCAGCCAAAGAGATACGCGAATCTTTCAAAGAATTTTTCCGATCCAAAGACCATAAAATCGTGCCTTCAGCCCCGATGGTGATCAAAGACGACCCCACTTTGATGTTCACCAACGCCGGCATGAACCAGTTCAAAGACATCATCCTCGGCAACGCTGCCCCAAAGGCTCCCCGCGTGGCCGACTCGCAGAAATGTCTGCGTGTCTCCGGCAAGCATAACGACCTGGAGGAAGTTGGCCACGACACCTACCACCATACCATGTTCGAGATGCTCGGCAACTGGAGCTTCGGCGACTATTTCAAGCAAGAAGCTATCGACTGGGCGTGGGAATACCTCGTGGACGTGCTCAAGCTCAACCCCGACCGCCTTTACGCCACTGTCTTTGAAGGCTCGGCCGAAGACGGTCTCGGCCGCGACGATGAGGCTGCCTCTATCTGGCTTAAGCACCTCCCTGCCGACCATATCATCAACGGCAACAAGCATGACAACTTCTGGGAAATGGGCGACACCGGCCCCTGCGGCCCCTGCTCGGAGATCCATATCGACCTGCGCAGCGACGAGGAGCGCAAAGCCATCCCAGGAGCCGAAATGGTCAATAAAGACCACCCGCAGGTGATTGAAATCTGGAATCTCGTCTTCATGCAATACAACCGCAAAGCCGACGGCACCCTTGAGCCCCTTCCCGCAAAGGTCATCGACACCGGCATGGGTTTCGAGCGTCTGTGTATGGCTTTGCAGGGCAAGACGTCAAACTACGACACCGACGTCTTCACCCCCTTCATCGAGAAAATCTCCGCCCTCTCAGGCAAGAAATACGGCGAGGACAAACAGGTCGACGTGGCCATGCGCGTAATCGCCGACCATGTGCGCACCATCGCCTTCTCTATCGCCGATTCCCAGCTCCCCGGCAATGCCAAGGCCGGCTACGTGATCCGTCGTATCCTGCGCCGCGCAGTGCGCTATGCATTCACCTTCCTGGATCAGAAGCAGCCGTTCATGTATCGCCTGGTCGACACTCTGATCGACTCAATGGGCGATGCCTATCCTGAAATAAAGAGCCAGCGCGAGCTCATCATGCGTGTGATTAAAGAAGAGGAAGACGCATTCCTCCGTACTCTCGATAATGGCATCCGCATGCTCGACACCGCCATCGCTGCAGCACGCAAAGAGGGCAAAACAGAGATTTCCGGCGCTGAGGCATTCACGCTTTACGACACCTACGGCTTCCCTCTCGACCTCACCGAGCTCATCCTCAAGGAGAACGGCATGACCCTCGACCATGCTGAATTTGACCGCCACATGCAGGAGCAAAAACAACGCGCCCGCAACGCGGCTGCCGTTGAGGCAACCGACTGGGTCACCGTGCACGATGGCGAGCAGGAATTCGTGGGCTACGACGAGCACTCTGTCCCTGCCAAAATCCTGCGCTACCGCCACGTCAAACAAAAAAACAAAGAATACTATCAAATCGTGCTTGACCGCACCCCCTTCTATGCCGAAATGGGTGGCCAGCTCGGCGATCGCGGCACTTTGACCTCTCCCTCCGGCGAGGTGATCGAAATCTTCGACACCAAGCGCGAAAACGGAATGGGAGTGCACCTTGCCACCAAACTCCCCTCCGATCCCTCGGAAACCTTCACAGCCGCTATCGACGAGAAAGCACGCCTGGCCACATCCTGCAACCACACCGCCACCCACCTTCTCCACTCGGCCCTGCGCCAGGTGCTGGGCACGCACGTGGAGCAGAAAGGTTCTTACGTATCGCCCGAAGTGCTTCGCTTTGATTTCTCACACTTCCAAAAGCTCACCCCCGAAGAGATCCGCAAAGTGGAGCATCTTGCCAATGCAATGGTGCGTCGTGCCATTCCCCGAGACGAGCACCGCAACGTGCCCATTGCCGAGGCTCGCGATATGGGCGCCATGGCTCTCTTTGGCGAGAAGTACGGCGACGAGGTGCGTGTGATTCGTTACGGCGACTCCGTGGAGCTCTGCGGTGGCACCCACGTTGACAACACCGGTAACATCGGCATGATCCGCATCGTCTCGGAGAGCAGCATCGCTGCCGGCATCCGTCGTATCGAGGCCATCACCGGCGAGAATCTTGAGAACGCAATCGACACGATGTCTGATGTGTCAAAAGCCATAGCTGCGATGTTTAACAACGCTCCCGACGTGCTCGCAGCAGTAAAGAAATCCATCGATGAAAACGCTGCCCTTCGCAAAAACGTGGAGGATTACTTCAATGAGCGCGTGACCAACCTCACTCAGCAAGTGCTCGAATCAGCCGAAACAATCGGAGGCATCAAAGTGGCTACAATGACCGGCACGCGAGTGCCCGACGTGGTGAAAAACGTGGCCTTTGGTGTCCGCACCGCCTCTCCGGAAGCCACAGCCTTCATTGCTGCCACCACAGACGGCTCCGGCAAGCCGCTGCTCACTGTTATGCTTACTGACGACGTGGTTAAATCCGGCAAAAACGCCTCTGCTATTGTGCGCGAGGCTGCCAAAGCCATCAAAGGCGGAGGCGGCGGTCAGCCCAGATTCGCGCAGGCCGGTGGTAAGGATGCTGATGGCATTGCTCAGGCCTTTGAACTTCTGCGCAAGGCACTTAGCTAAAAGCTAAAGCGTAAATTTGTTTCATATTTAATAGCGGAGCCGGATTTACGGCCCCGCTTCTAACCAATACATAACTCTCTCCTTACATGAAACTCCTAATCAACATTTTTCATAGAATCGGGTCCATGGCTCCGGTAATGGCAGTTGTGGCAGCCCTTGGGCTGCTCTCAGCCTGCACTTCCGACGAGCCTGCCCCCCCGCAAGACCCCACACCCCGCACCGTGCTTGTCTACATGGTCGCTGCCAACGACCTTGGCTCGCATCATTACGACTATCAGGACATTGAAGAAATGCGCCAGGCAGCCCGGGAGGGCCAATTCGGCAAGGCGCGTGTCATTGTGTATCATTCGCCTTACTCCGGCGATGTAGAACTTAAAGAAGTGCTTGCCGACGGCTCTGTGAATGTGCTCAAAACATATCCCGAGAGCTCCGGCGCTTCAGTCACTGTTGAGCGCATGCGGCAAGTGATCGCCGACATGAAAGCGGCAGCTCCGGCTCAGGATTATGGTCTGGTGCTTTGGAGCCACGCCAACGGCTGGATTGTAGATGGCGTGAGCGAAGAGCCCGCCCGCTCCGGTGTGCATTATTCATACGGCGTGGACCGTGGCAAGAAGATGAATGTGGCCTCGCTGCGTCAGGCTCTCACCGGAGCCGGTTTTTCGTTTATCTATATCGATTGCTGCTATATGGGTGGCATCGAGACCATGTATGAGCTCCGCTCCGTGACGAAGACCGTAGTGGCCAGCGCTGCCGAGGTGGCCCTTCCCGGTATGCCTTACCACCTGAGTCTGCAGCATCTCCTCGCTCCGGTAGCTGACCCTGTCAAGGCTGCTCAGACCACGTATGAGTATTACCAGGGGCAGGATGCGCAATTTGACCGCAGTTGCACCATCGCCGTTGTAGATCTTTCGGCCATAGATGCTCTTGCAGCACAGACCCGCAAGGTCTACGAGCAAGCCGAAAAGCCTGTGCCCGATGACTATGTCAAGCATTCCTTCTCGCCTTATAAACGCTACTATTTTGACTTTGCCGACTATGTAGAAGCCCTTGCAAAGCCCGATCCCGCTCTCCAGGCCGCATGGCGCGCAGCATTCGACAAAGCAGTAATCTACAAGGCTCAGACTGATTATTTCCAGAACGCCGTGAACCTGCAAGTGCATTGCGGCCTCTCCACGAATATTTTCGAGACCGAGACCCAGGCAGCCACTAATGGCTACAACAAATTGTCATGGTATACCGACGTGGCATCCGCTTTAATCAAATAAACTCTAAAACCACTCCTCACTAAAATGTAACGGACGCACCATGGTGCGTCCCTACCATAGACTCCTCACTCCTCACTCCTCACTCCTCACTCCTCACTCCTCACTCCTAACTATAAAGATGCTATTCGCCCAAGACCCCCTCGTCACTGCCGACGTTCAGAACGCCGTGGCCGACAAAGCGCAAGAGTTGGAAATGCTTAAGACTCTCTCCTTCGAGGAGTTTCTGCAGAAATTCATCCATGGAGTGGTCACCCTGGCCATCAATATCGTGGTGGCCATTGTGGTCTTCTACATCGGTAAATTTCTCATTGCGCGAATCCAGGGGCTGGTCATGAGCGTAATGATCAAGCGCAGAGCCGACCGCACAGTCATCACCTTCGTGTCGTCGCTGGTGCGCATCACTCTCTATTTTCTGCTCATTATCATCGTCATCGGCATTCTGGGCATCGAGACCTCATCTTTTATCGCGCTCTTTGCATCAGCCGGTGTGGCAATCGGTATGGCGCTGAGCGGCACGTTGCAAAACTTTGCCGGAGGCGTGCTCATCCTCTTCATGAAGCCTTACAAAGTGGGCGACTACATCGAAGCCGGAGGATTTGCCGGCACCGTCAAAGAGATACAGATTTTCCACACCATAATCACCACGGCCGATAATAAATCTATCCTTATCCCCAACGGCACCCTCTCCAACGGCTCCATAAACAACTGGAGCCGGGAGGATTACCGACGAGTGGACTGGACCGTGTCGATCTCTTACGGCGACGATGTGGAGACGGCTCGCAAGGCCATTCTTGATATCCTGCACGCCGACGATCGCGTTGTGCTCCAATACATCGAAGATGACAGAGAGGAGCGCATGCACGAATCCGAGGCTGAAACCCCGGAAGCGCCGGAGAAGAAACACGGCTGGCTCTGGCGCCTTTTCCACACACAACAGGAGCGCGCCTCAGAGCTCCTTCAGAAATGGGAAGACCAAAACGCCCGCAAGCGCCAGATGCTCACGCCGAAGGTTGACCGTAGCCCCGTGGTGAAAGTTGCAGCACTGGCCGACAGTTCTGTCAACCTCACCGTGCGCGCATGGACCCTCAAGGCCAACTACTGGCCCCTCTATTGGGACATCAACGAGCGCATCTACACCGACCTCCCCGCCCACGGCATCAACTTCCCCTTCCCCCAGCTCGACGTCCACCTCCCTCCTCAAGCCTAAATAGTAAACGGCAAATCCAATGCATGGCAAAACCGTATAAGTATGATTCTATAAAAAAATCCGAAGACTTGATGTCAAGTTTTCGGATTTTTTACAGGATAAGGTTATAGGGGGTTATTTTTCGCGCATGTAGATGGAGATGGGGGTGCCGGTGAAATTCCAGTGCTCGCGTATCTTGTTTTCAAGATAGCGGCGGTAGGGCTCTTTGACCCATTGGGGCAGGTTGCAGAAGAAAATGAATGTGGGCACCTGTGCGCCTTTAAGCATGGTCACGTATTTGATTTTCACGTATTTGCCCTTGTTGGCTGGTGGGGGATATGCGGCGATGTCTTCGAGCATTACGCGATTGACCTCAGAGGTGGGGATTATGCGCTTGCGGTTGCGATAGACATCCACGGCGCTCTGGAGCACCTTGTAGATTCTTTGCTTGGTCAGGGCCGAGGCAAAGATGATGGGGAAATCGGTGAAGGGCGCCATGCGGGAGCGGATAGCCTCCTCAAAGTGGCGTATGGCAGCTTGCGATTTATCCTCCACGAGGTCCCATTTGTTAACCACGACCACCAGGCCTTTTCTGTTCTTCTGAATCAGGGAGAAGATATTGATGTCCTGGGCCTCGATGCCGCGGGTGGCGTCGATCATCAGGATGCAAACATCGCTATTCTCGATTGCACGGATGGAGCGGATCACGGAGTAATACTCGATGTCCTCCGTCACCTTGTTTTTCTTACGGATGCCGGCGGTGTCGACCAGATAGAAGTCGAAACCGAACTTGTTATAGCGCGTATAAATGGAATCGCGCGTGGTGCCGGCGATGTCGGTTACTATGTGGCGGTCTTCGCCGATAAAGGCGTTGATAAGGCTTGATTTGCCTGCGTTGGGGCGCCCGACGATGGCAAAGCGGGGGATGTCTTCCATGACCTCATCATCGTCTTTGGGGTCGGGGAGCTTTTTGACTACCTCGTCCAGGAGGTCGCCTGTACCGTAGCCGCTGACGGCCGACACGGGATAAGGCTCGCCAAGTCCAAGGGAATAGAATTCCGGCACGTTGTAGAGCCAATCGTTGGAGTCTACCTTGTTTGCCACAAGGATCACCGGCTTCTTGGAGCGGCGGAGTATCCTGGCCACATGGTCATCGAGGTCAGTCACGCCATTCATGGCATCGACCACGAAAAGGATCTCATCACACTGCTCGATGGCAAGCTGCACCTGCTTGTTGATCTCACCTTCGAATATATCTTCGGAGTTCACGACCCAGCCGCCGGTGTCGATTATTGAAAATTCGCGCCCGTTCCAGTCCACCTTGCCGTATTGACGGTCGCGGGTCGTGCCCGCCGTTTCGTCAACGATGGCCTTACGGCTCTGGGTCAAGCGATTAAACAGGGTCGATTTGCCCACATTAGGGCGACCCACTATTGCTACTATCTGTCCCATTG
>CAZNRK010000022.1:18934-29503 GCA_964575435.1 uncultured Bacteroides sp. | reverse complement strand
GGAGGTGACCTTCCGATGATCGTCTTCGATATTCCACGCTGATTCCCTGCACTTCTATACATTGCTCCGGGATTTCCGGATTGCAGGTTGACTGTTTTTTAACAGGAGAACGAGGTATTAAATAGAAAACTACGAATTTCACGGATTTTTTCAACAGGAGAACAGTAGAACAAGGTTTTTGAGTGTGAAAAAACTTCGGATTTCGCGGATTTTCCAACAGGTGTACAGGAGAACAATTTTTAGAATAATAAACTACGGATTACGCTGTAGGGTCGCCACTTGTGGCGACCAGCCTCTAAATGGAGCATTTAGTTTGTTTAACTTTGATGCGCACGCGTTTTGCGAATTTTGCTGCTATATTAAAAAATTATTATTTGAGTAATATTTTGCAGATTAAGAATTATGTATTAAATTTGCAAAGAATTGACTTGCGTTAATTCATGACATTGTTAAATATAAGGCGTTATGCCCATCATCTTGTACGAGAGAAGCGTCGGAAACTTACTCATGAATGCAAGAAGGTGGCCTAACAGTCTCCACGTCATAAGGCGTGGGGCTGATTATTCCACATCTGCATTCAAAGGTAATCCGACCACCTTCTCGTTAAGGCGTGGCATAACAGCCCACGTCTTTTTTTTTGATTACCTCGATATTAAAATACTAATTCCTTACATTTATGAAAAAACTATTGCTTCTGGCGATCGCCATGTGGGCATGTGTGACGGCAGATGCGGCTCTAACCGCACTCCACATCCACACCTCGACCCATGGTATCGTCACTATTTTGCTTGACGATGAGCCGGTGCTCACCTTCAACGATGACCGCTCCGTAACCGTAGAGGTGCCGGGTGATCCCGAGAGCGAGCCAATGCGCCTGGATTTTGACGACATTGACAAATGCGAATACGGCGACCGGAACGATTACGTCCCCGAGGGCGTCAATGACATCGTCGCTGACAAGGCTCAAGCCATCACAGTCCGCGCCGACGCTTCAGGCGTGACTTTCGGCAATCTTCCCCAAGGCGCAACAGTGGAAATCTATAACCTCTCAGGAATAAAGGTATTCAATGCACCTGCCTGTGACAACACTTTCTACCTCGAACGCTCGTCTTTGCCTCACGGCATCTACGTGGTTCGTATCGGAGATTTCGTAACAAAACTTTCACTCTAATCACTCCGAACGCATGAAAACATTAAGAATATTTCTTTTATCAATGGCTGTTGCAGCCTGTTCTGCATCAGTTTTTGCCGATGCTCCACGTGAGGTGCTGCAATTGAAATACACCGATGGCGTCATTGATTATATTCCCGTCGCAGACATTGACAAAATCACCTTTTCAAAAGGCGTGGACAGCGAAAGCGAAGCCTTTGGTTATGCCGACGACATGTTCAACTCGATGAAAGACTATATGAGTCTCGCCGGTCAACATTTCGATTTCGGCTATCCGGCCCTTATGCTCGCCATGGACTTGTCGGCCAACGATATTTACAGTCCCAACTCAGGATATGATCATTTCCGGCAATGGTATCAGTATGATTACCGGAGCACAGCTTGGCCTTCCCACATGATGTGGTATCATTTATACAGATATATCCGCAGGGCCAACAAAGTACTCGCTACCTTGTCCACTCCCTCGACCGATGAAGAGAAACTCCTTGCATCACAGGCTCTTGCGATGAGATCATTCGCTTACTGGAACCTTGTGCAGGTCTACGCTCCTAATGTGTCGTATGAGCCCACAGCTCCTGCGGTCGTAATTTCGAAAGCAACTGATGACTCAGCGCCCGAGACATTACCCTTGGCCACCACCACTGAAGTCTACGATCAGATTATGAGCGATATAGACCTCGCTATCTCGTATCTAAAGACCAACGATATGGCGCCGGCCTTCCTCAATGTAGCCCGATCAAAACGATATATCGACCTTGCAGTGGCCTATGGACTGCGAGCTCGCTACAACCTGACCATGCACCGTTATGCCGAAGCAGCAAGCGATGCGCGCTTGGCCATCGACAGTTCTTCGGCTCGCCCTTTGCTGCCCGACGCAGCCGCATATCCCGGCTTCAACGACGCTCGTCTGGGCAACTGGATGTGGGCCATAACCATAGAGGAAACTGACCGTCCGGTCACCTCCGGCATCGTCAATTTCGGATCTTTCATGATCACACTGGCTACTGACGGATATGTGGAGGCCGGTGTGCTTCGCTGCTGCGGCGACGCCTTGTGGGATTGGCTCTCAGCTCAGCCCGACGACGTGCGTAATTTCTGGTTCCTTGACAAAGACAATAAAGGAGCAAATCTCTCCGCCAAGCAGCAGGAACTGGTAGATCAGGTGCTCAAAAATGCCGGCGGTGACGCTCCCCAGCCTCACGCCAACATTAAATTCAACCCTTACAGAAGCAAGATCGTGAACCATATCTTCGCTGAGGATATCCCCTTGATGCGTATCGAGGAGATGTATCTCATCGAAGCAGAAGGCCTGGCCATGTCGGGCGACGTTGTAGGAGCCCGCAATAAGCTCACAGAATTTGTCGCCACTTACCGTAATCCTTCCTATGAGTGCGTGGCCTCGGATATGGCCGGACTGCAAAACGAGATCATGTGGCAGCGCAGGGCAGAATTCTGGGGCGAAGGCCTTGCATATTTCGACGTAATGCGCCTTCAGCTCAACATCGACCGCTATACCATCAACAGTCCATCGGATTATGGTTTCCGCATTGCAGGGAATTCCCGGTCGTTGATCTACGAATACCCTCAGAACACTCCCTTTATCGAAGGGTATGATTACACCAGCTCATTCACACCCCCTGTCGCCGGCGAAGACTGGAATTACTAATGAACCACCGATAACAGTAACAATAAACCCATTACAATAATGAAAAAATCCTACGTAGCCCTTTCGGCTTTACTGGTGCTTGCGATGCTGATTGTCGGTGCGCGCAGCCTCATCATGAAGCTTGAGATGAAAGACGGCACAGTCAGATATATCGACACGGAATCCTTAGAAGAGTTCAATCTCATCGAGCTTGACGAAATCCCACAGACTCAACAATCACGCTACATCACCGAGCCCCTTTGGGAGGGTGCATCTGCTTTTCACACCGGCTTCTTTTCCGGACGCACTGACGGAGTCATGGTGGAAGAAACCTACGTGCCATACGATCCTGACCCCTATATTTTCACCCTCAAGAGCTGGAGGCCCGGCTGCAAGCCCATCCAGGCTGTCCTTCGCGAGGGCGTGCTCTCGGTAGCATGCCAGACCACCGGTTACCTTGATCCCGAATACGGTGAAATCTGGGTAGCTGACCTCGATAATTACTACTCGGAGGTGCTTGGCCAGGTGTATCATGGCCTTGACATCCCGAAGATGCTGAACGACAATCTGCATTACTACGGATACAGCAACGACGGATACTATGGCTTTGACCTGAGCCTGGTATATTTCGCTCCGGATTACGGCGACGGCAAGACTTTTGCCAAGGAATCTCATGAGAGAGTGATAAAGAAAGATTATCCTCGCGTGAAAGTTACAGCCGACGCCGTCCTGGCGGACTCGGAGAGCTCCTATATTGAAATCAATCTGGAATTGCTCGAGCAATTACCCACCAAGGTTGGCCTCACATTCGGATGTATCGAAGTCGAGGACATGGATGCCTACCTCAACGATAACACCCGATATGACAAAGAGTACGAGCTGCGCAACTCCGTGCGAGAGCGTAACGATGCTAAGAAATTTGACTATGTGGTTACATTCGACGATAGCAATTCCGCTACAGTCAAGGTCCCCTTCAGCGGAAGCGCTTACGCTGAGATCTATTTCTCTGTTTTCGATACCGCCGGCAGCGAAGACAAAACAGTCATTGAAAACCTGTCTATCTTCGGCAATTACGTTGCCCATGAGCCAATTGATTACAAGGTTGTGCCCGCTTTCTTTTATTCCGATTTGTGGAACGGCACACCTTGGCTTGTGGATGTGGAATGGCACACCCCGAAAGATAATCCTAAGGCTGTAAAAGCATTAATTCCGGATATGTTCTCATCAGGGTCTACTGCTGAAATCGATATTGACCTCTCTGAAAAATATCCTGACGGCACTCACCCGGCGCGACTTGTCGGCATGCCAACAGGCGTCATGCAGGGTGATGGAAATGAATTGTACTGGACTTCGCTGGTTGAATTCTTTAAAAGCCAAGGGTATTCCGAAGAAGAAATATTCGGGGCATATCCCGAAGCGCAATACGGAAGCAACTACAACCCGAAAACCGGTGTAATTTCGCTTGTCAATACATATACCTTGCCCGGTAAGAGCGCATCGAGCTGGTATGGTATGCAAATCGAAAGATTCGGTCTTGTAATAGAGAATAATCTCGATCATAATCTCAAAATTGAATATGCCGGCACTGAAAAGACAGCCGACGGCAAGACTATCGTCACCGCAAAAGTCTCATCCGGCGCTGACGTCAAGGAAGTAAGAGTGGCTAATGTGCGCACGCTCAAACCTGAAACTGCTGTTGATGAATTAAGGTACGGCGAGTGTGACTATAAGACAATCGATGGAGCTGCAAGAAACATCACCGTTGAGTTTGAAGTTACGGAGTCGGGGATATACTCTCTGGCAGCTGTGGCCTTTGATAACGAAGGAGCAGTAGTCAACAGCGATTATGCATTGTATTCTGTAAGTGTAATCAACGGTGACCCTAACGAAGGCTGGACTTCGCTGGGCGTCGGCACGTTTACTGATGGTGTGAACGGATCGCTGCATATGCAAGATTATGATCCGGAAGTGTTCACCTACGAGGTCGAAATCCAGGAAAAAGACGGTGTCCCTGGACTCTATCGTGTGGCAAACGTATTCGGCAACAGCCCTATTGCAGATTTGAATATGTATCCGGATCCGGGTTACTTTGAAATCGACTGCACCAATCCCGATTTTCCGCTTGCAGCTATGCAATTTGTCGGATGGGCCGATGATTGGGGGTATCTAAGTTTTGGTAACTATGAGGCTTATCTTGCTGAGACTAATCCCGGCGTTGACGGTCCCACGATTCAAGCTTTCTTAGAGTCGAACGGCTTTGACATCACCACATTTGAGAATGGAGTCATTACCATACCTAACCCCCTCTGGTCTTATTCTGAACAATATCCGGGTTTATATCAGGCAGAGCATGACATAGTGATCACAATGCCGTCGGCGGTGAAAGAATCTCCCAAAAAGGTAGCCGGCAGCAAGGCGTACATCGGTCAGAAACGACAAATCAAGGCAGATGATACCACGCGCAGCCTGTCGCCTGCAGCTATGCCAAGACAACTTAAACGATGAGAGTGCACTGAAACGCCTTAAGAGGGTATGCCAAAATTTTGAATTTTGACACACCCTCACGCCAAAAATTAAAGTCCCCGGCCGGAAGAGTCGGGGACTTTTGGTAAATATTTTTTTGTTATGATGAGGAAAAAAGTATACCTTTGCAAATGAATCTGCAAATGAATCGTTAATTTACTTTCCGGGTTTCGCCGGGGAAGGGTCGCACCATGGTGCGTCCCTACAAACGCCTCATTCCTAACTCCCGGTCAACCCCAAACACTTAACTATAGCTATGTTGTACATTGTGCCCACACCGGTGGGAAATCTTTCGGATATGACTCCTCGTGCCGTGGAGGTGCTCAAAGAGGTATCGCTAATCCTGGCTGAGGATACGCGCACTTCGGCCGTGATCATGAAGCACTTCGGAATCACCACCCCCATGCTCAGTCATCACAAATACAACGAGCATGCCACTACCGCCTCGATCATCGACCGCATCGAGGCCGGCGAGGATATAGCGCTGGTGAGCGATGCAGGCACGCCGGGCATCTCCGACCCCGGATTCATGCTTTCGCGCGAGTGCCGAAAGAGGGGGATTGACGTGGTGACCCTGCCCGGGCCCACGGCCTTCGTGCCTGCGCTGGTGAGCTCCGGATTGCCGTGCGACAGGTTTGTCTTCGAGGGCTTTCTGCCCCAAAAGAAAGGACGGGCCACACGCATTGCCACCCTCGCTGCCGACCCCCGCACCTTCATCATCTATGAGTCGCCCCTGCGCCTGGTCAAAACCCTTCAGGAGCTGGCTGCCGCCTGCGGGCCGGAGCGCCCGGCATCCGTGTCGCGTGAGATCTCTAAGCTGCATGAAGACACCGTGCGCGGCTCCCTGCAGGAGCTGGTGGAGCATTTCTCAGTGAACCCTCCGCGCGGCGAGATTGTTATAATTGTCGGGGGAAGCGAGGCCGACTCCGCCCCCAAAGTGCATAAAAACAAATACAAGGACTAACGCATTAAAAACCACAAACTTATGAAGAAAATACTTCTGATTTTTGCCCTTGCGGCCGCCGCGCTGACCTCGTGCGAGAATAAAGAACAAAAAGAACGCCTCGAAAATGCCGAAGCCATGGCAGCAGCCACCCGAGAGGAATTGGAACAGGCCCTCACCGAGCGCGACGAGCTCCTTGACCTGATCAACGAGGTGTCGTCAGGCATGGACAGCATCAAGAGCGTTGAGAATATCGTCTCGATCAACACCTCCGGCGAGGTGGGCAACAATCGTTCGAAGATCTCCTCCGACATTGCTGCCATCCGCGCTTCGCTCGACGAGCGTCGCCGCAAAGTAGAGGAGCTGGAGAGCCGTATGCGCCAGTCCAAGCTCAACAATTCCAAGCTCATCGCCACCATCCAAACCCTTAAGAATCAGATAGATCAGCAGGCTAAAGAGATCGAAACCCTCACGGCCTCGCTCGATGCAGCCAACACCCGCATTGCCAAGCTCGACAGCGAGGTCGACTCGCTCAACACCACCGTGACCGGTCTGGCCCAGGAGCGCGACCAAGCCGAGGAAGAGGCAATCCGTCAGGCCAACCTTGCCAACACGGTTTTCTATGCCGTGGGCAGCAAGTCAGAGCTCAAGAAATATAACATTATCGAAGGCGGTGGCTTCCTGCGCAAGAGCAAAACGCTGCAAGGCGACTTCGACAAGTCATTTTTCGTAACCGCCGACAAGCGCATGCTCACCCAGATACCTCTGCACTCATCAAAGGCCAAAATCATCTCTACCACGCCTCCCGCCGGCTCATATCAGCTTGTGAAAGAAGGCGACCAGCTCGTGCTCCGCATCACTAACCCTACCCAGTTCTGGAGTCTGACTAACTACCTGGTAGTGCAGATTGATTGATACCGCCATCCCCAAACAAAGAATATAAAACAACCGTGATAGCCACCCGACTATCACGGTTGTTTTTTCAGTTCGCCCGACAAGGGCAAAATAGTCCGGGACGGGGCTATTGGGGAGTGGCGGTGGAAAAATCGCCGTTGGCTACTTCGTAGTATTTTTGGAAGAATGCTTTAAGTTTGCCGAGCACCCTTACGAAGATGCCTTGACGGTTTGCAACGGGTTTGAAAGGATGCACCGGGGGGAGTATGGCATAGATTTCCGTGCCCCCCTCGGCTATATATCCTTTTGAGAATGAATCTTCAATGAATTTGATTGCCAGAGGCTCCTTCAGCTTCTCCTCCTCGATAAGTCGGGAAAAATCCTCACGTTTCTTCCGGTTGATAAATTCAGCCCACATGACGTCTACATCGCTATCGGGGGTAATCGAGTCAATAAACATTTCGATTAATTCCTTCTTGTCGCGCAGGTCGGGGCTTGCTCCGATGGCCTTGCGGATTTTAACGCGGATTTCGCCGTTCCGGCAGTGGCTTTCTTTGTATAGGTTGACAAGGTAGAGGATATAGTCGATATTTACTTCGATTTTTTTCACAAGCTCCATTTCAAATTCCACGTCATCTGCGATGTCGGTGGCATCGTGTTTTTCACGATTGCGGTATTTATCGTGAAGGTCGTTATATGTGCTTGTAAAGTCTTGCATGTCGCGCTCCGAGATCGGGTCAAGACTCTCAAATTCATCGAAGCACTTGAGCAGATTCCGGAAACGCAAGATGCTGTTGAACAGGCGAATGAAGACTTTTTCGTCCTTCTCGGTAAGGGGAGCCACGCCGGGGGAGAAACGCTCAAGAAATTCCTTGACGATGTCGATGTATCCTTTGACGTGCTTTCCGTGGTCGTCTGTATATCCGTTATAGTAATCTTCAAAAGGCCTGAGGATGGTGGTGGAGTGAGCCTCGTTGTCGCCAAAGAGGGCGAGCGCCTTGTTGGTGGCGTCTTCGAGGTTGCGGAAGCAGATTATATTGCCCCATGTCTTTACGGAGTTGAGGATGCGGTTGGTGCGGCTGAATCCCTGGATGAGGCCGTGGTAGCGCATGTTTTTGTCGACCCACAGGGTGTTGAGGGTTGTGGCATCGAACCCCGTCAGGAACATATTCACCACGATGAGCAGATCGATTTGGCGGTTTTTCATGCGCATGCTCACATCCTTGTAATAGTTGGGGAATTTGTCGGCCGAAGTGTCGTAGCTGGTGCCGAAGGTGGCGTTATAGTCGCTGATAGCACGGTCGAGAAAGTCGCGGTCTGCTTCGGCCAGGCCCTCGGTGCTGTCTGAGTTTTCCTCAATCTCGATCTCGTCGTTGACGCCGAAGCTGAATATCGTTGCTATTCTCAATCGTCGGTTCTCCGGGAGTTGCTCCATGAGCCGATGCAGCTCGTCGTAGTAGAGCTTTGCCATTTCGATGCTCTGCACGGCGAAAATTGAGTTGAAGCCGTTGAGCCGCTCCTTGCGGTGGATTTCCTCAACCTCACGCTTGTTGGAGCTGCGCACCACTTCCTCGATGTTTTGCAGGCGATTGAAATGGTAGGCCTCCGAGCGCAAAGTCTGGCGGTCGAAGTGGTCAAGGATGTATTGGCTCACATTGGTGATACGTTTGGGATTGAAGAAGGCTTTTTCCCGATCGATGTTCCATACCTTTTCATCGGGGATATCTTCTTTCTCTGCAATTGTGCGCACATAGCTCACGCGGAAGGGGAGCACGTTGCGGTCGCGTATTGCATCGACAATCGTATAGGTGTGCAGGCGGGTGCCGAAACGGTCGTCGGTGGTGAGCTCAAGGCTCTTGCTTCGGTTCTGCTGCATGTTCTCGGTGAAAATCGGGGTGCCGGTGAAGCCAAACATGTAATAGCGCTTGAACTTCTTGACTATAAGGTCGTGCATTTCGCCGAACTGGCTTCGATGACACTCATCGAAGATAAGCACTACTTCCTTGTCGAAAACCTCATGTCGGGGATGTTTTTTTACCAGATTGGAGAGTTTCTGTATCGTAGTGATTATGATGCGGTCGTTTCCACGCAGTTGCTGCTCGAGAATTCGTGTGGATGTGTTGCCGTTGGCCGCTCCTTTCTGAAAGTTTTCGTATTCTTTCATGGTCTGATAGTCAAGGTCTTTACGGTCAACGACGAAAAGCACCTTATCGATATAGGGCAGCTCCCGGACCAGCTGTGCAGCCTTGAATGATGTAAGGGTTTTGCCCGAACCGGTAGTGTGCCAAATGTAGCCTCCGGCCTCTTTAGTGCCGTAGCGGCGCCGATTGTGGGCTTTCTCTATCTGATTGAGCAGACGCTCGGTGGCTGCAATCTGATAGGGGCGCATCACGAGCAAAAGTTTTTGCTCGGTGAAGATGCAATAGCGTGTGAGCACATTGAGCAGAGTGTGACGTGAAAAGAAGGTTGCTGTAAAATCCTCCAGATCGTTAAGCACATTATTTCCCTGGTCAGCCCAGTAGGAAGTGAACTCAAAGCTGTGGCTTGTCTGCGGGCGGCCGCCGCGTTTGTTTTTGGCAAGCTCGGCAAGGTGTCCGCTGCGGGTGGTGTTGCTGTAATATTTTGTGTAGGTGCCGTTGGAGATTACGAAAATCTGCACATATTCAAACAAGGCATTACCGCTCCAAAAAGATTCATGGCCATAGCGCTCGATCTGATTGAATGCCTCTTTGATGCTCACCCCTCGGCGTTTCAGTTCTATGTGAACCAGAGGAAGCCCGTTGACCAGGACGGTCACGTCGTAGCGGTTGGGGCGCTTTCCGTTGGGGGCTTCGTATTGGTTTATGACTTGGGTGATGTTGTTGTGAATATCTTTTTTGTCGATGAGCAGGATATTCTTTTCAGTGCCGTCATCAAAAGTAAAAGGCTTGCGATAGTCCACCTGAATTGTCTTAGCCTTTTCAACGATACCGAGATTTTCCGATGCGATCTCTTGGCGGAAGAAGCGCTCCCATTCGTCATCTGTAAACTCTACATTGTTGAGCCTTTGGAGCTGGCGGCGAAGATTTGCCACGAGCTCCTCCTCTGAGTGAATTTTAAGATGCTCGTATCCTTGGCGCTCGAGTTGCTTGATAAATGCGCTTTCCAGCTCGTTTTCGCTCTGATAACCATCGGCCACGGAGTCAGGCTTAACGTAGCGGGCAATAACAGTAGATTGAGGATTTTCGGCAATAAGGTCGATTTCGTCGCCAAAATTATAAAGGTCATTCATATAGCTAAACGATTAAAGGTGAGGAGCTTGTTGCGGTAATATTCATATTGCTTCTGACGCGCTTCTATTTCGGCGGGCAGTCCGGCAGAGAGGTCAGATGTTAAGGCCTCAAAACGGTCAAG
>CAZNRK010000022.1:0-18834 GCA_964575435.1 uncultured Bacteroides sp. | reverse complement strand
CGCTTGCAGCTCCGCTTGCAGCTCCGCTGTAAGCGAGGTAAAAGTATCAAGAATTTCGACAATCGTTTCTTGCACCTCAATCGGCGGCACAGGAATTTCAAAGTCCTCTATAACTGAACGAGCTAATCGCGGGACGCTTGCCTTTCTCACTTTAGAAGAAAAATATATTTGATTATTCAAAAGGAGATGATAAAGGAATCGACTATTTAGATTATTCTCGAAAAGAAAGTATACACAATCATCTGCTGCCCAAAAGTCCATATCTGACCACCCTATAGAACCTGCGCCGCCTCCAACAATGATAAATGGTGTTTTTCCCTTAACGTTATATCTGGCATAATACCCCAAAGGAACAAGGCTATTTTGATAGACAGGATAGCCCATTATTTCCAGGTTTTTTCGTACGACCCTAACACCTCGGCATATATCTACTATATTTCCCAATTTCATAAACGGCACGCCGTTGGGGCAGAGTTCGGCGATGAGTTGTTGCAGGGATTTCATGCTACACCTCCTTCCAGTTCGGCGATTATGGCATCGATTGAGGTGCGAAGCCGGTTTTCGCGAGCTACGATGTCGGCAATGCGGGAGTTAAGCTCTGCGATGTCGATTTCTTCAGAGGTGTCCTCCGGCTCAACGTAGGTGCTGACCGAGAGATTGTATTTTTTCTCTGCAATTTGGCCGGTGGTGACTATTGCCGAGAAGTGTGGGATTTCGGCTTTGCGGATGTGAGTGTCGTAGATTTTTTCGATATTGGCATCGGAGAGCTTGTTTTTGTTGCCCTCGTGTTCAAACTCCTTAGAGGCGTCGATGAAAAGCACACGGTTGTCGGCTTTGTTTTTCTTAAGCACGATGATGCAGGTGGCGATTGAAGCACCGAAAAACATGTTGGGCGCGAGCTGAATAATGGTGTCAATGTAGTTGTTTTTGACAAGATATTCTCTGATTTTGGCTTCGGCTCCGCTGCGGTAAAGCACACCGGGAAATTCAACGATAGCAGCCGTGCCCTCGGTGGAGAGCCAAGAGAGGATGTGCATGACAAAAGCCATGTCGGCTTTGCTTTTGGGGGCGAGGACGCCGGCGGGGGAGAATCTCGGGTCGTTGATAAGGGTGGGATCGCTGTCGCCGGCCCAAGGGATGGAGTAAGGGGGATTTGAGACGATGGCGTCGAAAGGCTCGTCGGAGGTGTGGAGGGGGTTCATGAGCGTGTCGCCCTGCTGAATGTCGAAGTGGTCATAATTGACATTGTGCAGGAACATGTTCATGCGACAGAGGTTGTAGGTCTTAAGGATAATCTCCTGGCCGAAGAAGCCCTCTTTGACGTTGGCAGCGCCGAGCACCATTTTGAAGTTGAGCAGCAGGGAGCCCGAGCCGCAGGCCGGATCGTAAACCTTGTTGACGCTCTTACGCCCGGCCACGGCAATCTTGGCAAGGAGGTAGCTGACTTCGGCCGGGGTGTAGAACTCGCCGCCCTTTGTGCCGGAGTTGAGAGCATACATTTTTATAAGGTGCTCGTAGCAAGTGCCGAAGACATCGATGCCACTTTTCTCGTATTCAGAGAAGTTGAGGTCGCGCACAGATTCCAGCAGGTCGGCCAGGAGCTTGCAGCGCTCCTTTACAGTGCCTCCGAGGCCGGGGTCATTAGTGTTGAAATTGGCAAAAAGACCTTTAACGTCGCCCTCAGAGGCAGTGCCCACCGCGCTGTTCTCAATGGCTTTGAAAATGTTGGCGAGCGTGGCGTTAAGCTCCTCGTCGTGGCGGGCGCGGTTGGCAACGTTGACGAAAAGTTGGCTTGGAAGGATGAAAAAGCCCTTTTCGTTGACCAACTGTTCGCGAGCCACTTCAGCATCCTCATCACGCATGGAGGCATAGTCGGGATTTTCATCTCCGGCCTCGGCCATGAGGCGGTTGCAGTGTGAAGCGAGATTTTCGGAGATGAAACGATAGAAAAGCGAACCCAGCATAAAGTCCATAAACTGCACAGGGCTAACCTTGCCACCATGCACAAGATCAGTGGCCGTCTTCCAAATAAGGTTTTTGAACTCGTTTCGGAGTTGGTCGTTAGTCATATTGTGAAAAAATTGGAGAATGTAAGAGAATTATGCACACAAAGGTAGCCATAATATTCTGAAATGCCTAAAAATTTTGAGGATATCAGTGCGCGCGCAAAGTTATGGAACGTTATGAGTAAAAATCAATCACGCCAATATTAAAAATTCCTAATCAGAATAAGTGATGGCGGTGAAGTCAGGGATCATTCGGCGTAGGTGAGAGAGGTGAAGTCGGAGAGGGGGAGGTCTTCGTATTCCAGGCGCAGGCCGCGCAGGGAGGAGGGGAGGATGAGGGTGTTGATCCACGTCCATTTCACGCGTCCGAAGTCGTAGCTTTTGCCCCAAAGGAGCATGCGCGAGCTGATGGTGTCGAATTCGTACATACCGCCGCCGATGCAATCCTCGCCGGGGAGGAGAAGGTCTTTGTGGAGGTTGACATCGCCGAAACGGAACCGGCCGTCTGATGTTACGATAAATTTGTTCATATGAGTGGCTGAAAACTTAAATGTTAACAGAAAATCCGGTCAGGGCATCAGGCTTTGGAATAAGTCAAGATAGGCTTGGTGGCAGGCAGCGTTGTCGTACCGGCTCACGGCCCTCTCCCGGCAGTCAGCGCTTAGTGTGGCTTTGCCCTTTGTGCAAATTTCGATTACTTTCTTAGCCGCTGCTTTGACATCTCCTTTGGGCACGACGAAGCCGCAACCGGGACCTACGATTTCGGCGCAAGCGCCTGTGTCATAAGCGACTACGGGAGTGCCGCAGGCCAGGGACTCAAGAAGCACTGTGGGGAAATTATCAGCGTGGCTGAGCGAGACCATCACCGACGCCTGCCGGTAAAGCCGGGCCAATGCCTCGGGCGAGTCTGTTTTCTCCACACCCGAAATGCCCACCCGGGCAAGCGCTCGGCGCTGAGCGGCAGAGACCCCGACCATCGTTATTTTGTAGTCAGCGGGGAGCACAGAGCGCAAGCGCAACATTTCGTCGTAGCCCTTCTCGGCGGTCCATTTAGCTGCAACCGCCAGGACCGATTTCGCCTCAGCCGGCACATCAGATGTCGGGGAGAATGTCTTGATATCCACGCCGTTAGGGATGATGTGCAGGGGGTAGTCCTTAAGAGAGGAATTAGCCGGATAATCTGCAAGCCATCGGCTCATCGTGGCTAAATGCAAACGCGGCACACCGGCAAAAATCTCCGATTTCTGTCGGAAATTCAGTCCGCTGCGGTCAGCGATCGCGGCGGGATACGTGCATAGAGTGGGGCATCCATCACAACCTCGCTTATACGCCTCACATTCAGCGGCTTGTGGGGAAGCGCAACGTCCGGTCAGGGGCCAAAGGTCATGGAGGGTCCAGACAACAGGCACTCCCGACTGCCGCAGAAAGTCAAATAAGAGCTTGATATTCAGGTAATAGCCGTGGAGATTGTGCAGATGAATCAAATGCGGACCGAAATCCTGAATCTGTGCTATCAATCGGCACGTGGCCCCTGCAGAGCCAAATCCATGGCGCCCGGCCGCCCAAGATGAGAGGAAATGCAGGTATTCGCTTGATTTCGAGCCGATTCGGTAGCCCTGCACACCCTCGGGGAGGGGAGCGGAAAATCGCGAAGAATGTGCAGCCAGCACCTGCCAACCGGCCTTAGAGGCAGCCTCCGCGATGCCTCGCGCCACCTTTCCGGCTCCGCCACGCTGAAACGACGTGTTTATCTCCAATAATCTGAGCATCAGGCTTTTTTAACGAGCATTCGGCAGTTTTTGCAATCAAAATCGAGGCGGAATCTTACGTTTCCGTTGGTGAGGTAAAGGTCTGACGGGAGATTTCGGCCTTCGGGGGTGCGCAGGCAAGCGCCGAGCTCGCGGCGCAGGCAATAGCGAGTGGTCATCACGGTCGTAGAGGCCGGAATCCGGGCCTGCGGAGTGCACTCTATGGCGCGAGCGATGTCGGCGACGCCATGGTCGCGGTAAAACTGCTCAGCCAAGGCGTTGGCCACGTTATCGTGATACGAGAGGGCAGATTTTATGAACGGCACATCCCGATTTTCCGGCCTGCGATAGTCAAAGCGATATGACGCACGGCGCTGGCGCTCAAGGGCTTGGATGGCCTCACGGCGCAAAGCCGTGAGAGCCGATGCCGGCAGGAACACCTCCTGAGGGAGGTCGTCGGCAATCTCGACGAGCGTGAAAATCGTGGTGCCTAACTTGCCTAAGATGCCCTTGCGCACCTCCTTTTGTGGCGATTTAGCAGGGGACGGGACGATTTCGCGCACGATTTCGATGAAATCGCCGCCTTCCGTCTCGCACCGCAGAGCCACGTGCAGGTCATCCACCGGTCGCAAGTGCATCTTTAGCGGCAGGGTGCGCGCAGCCGTGGCGCGATCCATCACAGCGTCAAATTCCACGCTGGAATTGCGGAAAAGTTTCGTACCGGGCTTCACATCAATCTCCCGTGCGAGCCACAGGCGCGAGCCCTCGGCGCGATTCACACGAAAGCCCGTGAAGGCCCCATCCGGGGTAAAATACCCCAAGCCGTCGCCGTTGGCAAATTTTGTATCCGCCTTAATATCAAGGTATTTGCCACGATTTGCCACGACCGTGCCCACCGGTTCTCCAATCCACTTCGGGGTGCTGATCTGAGCCATCGACCCCGGTGCGGAGCGGTCGGCGTCGAAGAAATAGGACGTGAACCCACGGTTGAAAACCTTGCCGACATCGGGGCGGAAAGTCAGCACGGACCTGCCCTGCGATGCGCGAACAAAGCGGGCGGGGTGCTCCCCGATAATGCGGTCAAGCTCGCGACGGTAAGCCCCGACCACAGTCTTGACATAGCTCTCATCTTTGAGTCGGCCTTCGATCTTAAAAGAAGAGACACCGGCCAGAGCCATGCTCTCGAGGCGGTCAAGGCGATTGAGGTCGCGCAACGACAGCAGGTGCTTTTCGCGCACAAGCACGCGGCCCTC
This sequence comes from uncultured Bacteroides sp., assembly GCA_964575435.1. Lineage (GTDB taxonomy): Bacteria > Bacteroidota > Bacteroidia > Bacteroidales > Muribaculaceae > CAG-873. Next base: position 13,827 of record CAZNRK010000022.1, on the reverse strand, counting down.
GGCATCGGTGAGGTTGTAGGCCAAGCGACACATCTGGGCGCAGGCTCCGCGATTGGCGCTGCGGCCCGAAGTGCAGTAGGAGGCCTGGCAGTCGCCGCTGTAGCTCACGCACAGCGCTCCATGCACAAAGGCCTCGATGGCCACCTCGGGCGGCACGGCCGCGCGTATGTCTTTGATTTCCTGCTCGGTGCATTCTCTTGGAATCACAATCTGCGAGAAGCCGCACTCAGCCAGAAATCTCGCCTTCTGCGGAGAGCGGATGTCGCACTGCGTGCTGGCATGCAGGGCAATCGGGGGCAGATGCATGCGCAGCAGCCCCATGTCCTGCACGATCAGGGCATCCACCCCGGCGCGGTAGAGGTCAAAGACCGTGTGGCGCACCTGCTCGAGCTCGGAGTCAAAGATGATGGTGTTGAGAGTGACGTAGACCCGGGCCCGAAACTGATGCGCGAACTCGCAGAGCTCGGCAATGTCGGCCACCGGGTTGGCAGCCGCAAGGCGAGCTCCATAGGCCGGACCGCCGATGTATACGGCATCGGCGCCATGCAGCAAGGCTTGGCGAGCGATGGCACACGTGCGGGCCGGAGCCAGGAGTTCAAGGGGAGCGGGAGGGGTCACGTGAAGGGTGGATTAGCGTTGGGCAGTGAGGGCGTGGGGGAGGGAAGGGTTAGCGTTGGGCAGTGAGGGCAGAATTGCCGAGCACGAGGCTCTGGTAGGCGTAGAGGCCCTGCTGCGAGGCTTCGATCACTTGCATTGAGCCGTCGGGGGTGGGCACTTTCACGTGGGTGTCGTCGACCCAGGTGAAGAGGGTGACATCACCCTCGGGGGTGGCCACGCTCCAGGTCTGCTCCTTTTGGTCGAAATTCAGACGCAGAGATTTGCCCGAGTCCATGCGGGTGATGGTGTAGCCCTTGCCGTCGCAGTCTACGAGGTATTTGCCATCCTGCCCCTCGATGACCGATTTGCCTTTAGCGATGGGCGAGGTGCCGCTCCAGAATTCGATGCTGTTGATCACAAGGATGTCGGCCAGCGAGGTCACCTCATAGACCGGCACGATCCAGAAGCAGAGGAAAACCAGTTCGTTGAGAAATTTATTGCTGATGCCGCGGTTCCAGGACAGGAGCTTGTTGGTGAGCGAGAAGCTGCCGATGCAAGAGGGCAGCAAAATGCCGCCACAGAGGGCGCATACCAGAGCTACGGAGAGAAATTTCTTTTTCATATATTCAGGTTTTAAAAGTTTATGTTAAAAGTCAGAGAATGACCGGGGAGGTCAGGCTTTGATTTTGGCGATGCAGCGGTCGTAGAATTCGAGGACCTCGAGCACGTAGGCCGTGGTCTGGCGTCCGCGAAAGTAGCCGTACTTTACATTAGGGTGGTTGAAATATTCCGGGTTGGCTTTGAGCAGGAGAGCCTCCTCGACGTTGCCCGACCACACCTGCGGATTGCGCCCCGTGAGGGAGGCGATGGTGATGGCATCGTAGATGTGGGCCAGACCGCTATTGTAGGCCGCGATCACGAATTTTCGTCTCTCCTGCGGGTCCGGAACCTTGGAGGAGAGCGACTTGTCAAGCTCCGAAAGGATTTTCGCTGCCACGGAAATCGACACCTGCGGGTCAACCATCGCCTCAGGGTCGGCCCCGTAGGCTCGGGCCGTGGCAGGCATGATCTGCATTACACCTCGAGCACCCGCCCATGAGACCACTTCAGAGTCGAAGCGGCTCTCGACATAGCACAAAGCGGCCAGCATTCTCCAGTCCCAGCCGATCTCCTTGGCCTGTCGGCGCAGCACATCATCGAAAGGCGAGACGTGGCCCTTGGAGAAATCCACGGCGTAGGTGCCCGGCGAGTTTTTGCTGAGCTCGAAGTAGCGCTTAAGCAGGGAGGCATTCTCGCGGCGAGGCACCGACCCCTCAAGCCATGAATCGATGGAATCGGCCAGCCACCGGCGCTGCGGCGCCACAGCCCAGGCCGACTCCTGCTCAAAGCTCAGCGCCAGGCTGATGTCGAGGTTCGGGTAGTAGGTCTTGTTTATGCGTGCGATGTCGCTGTCGACCACCGTGAGGGGAATTTCGCCACGCGACACCATATTGATAAGGTCCTCGGTGATGAGCGTGTCGCTATCGACAGTGTGCACCACGATGCCGCCGCCGAGCTCGCTGTTGAGGTTGTTGATGCGTTGGAGATATTTAGAGGGGGCCTCGACGTAGACCTCCCTGCCCACCAGCTCCGTCACATCCTTAATGGCCGGGTGCTGCTTCGAGCCCCGAGGTTGCACCAGCACCTGCGCCGCCCGGCTGCGAGGTCCGCAAGAGACGGCGCGGTCGCGGTATTCCGAAGTGCGAGGCACCTCGTAGGCCACCAGGTCAACTCTCCCGGAATCGAGCATCGTCAGAGCATCCTCCAGCGATGTGGCCACGCGCAAGTCCAGGGTCAGCCCCTTTTCCTTGACCAGGGCCTCGAGCAGAGAGAAGTCGTAGCCCATCTTCTGGTCGCGGTAGATGAAATAGGATGTGGGGCTGTAGAGGGTGGCCACACGCAAGGTGTCGGGCCAGGCGTAGTCATTTGTCGTCGGCGCAGTTGACGACGAGCAAGCCCACAAAACCATCAGGACCGGTGGTAATATCTTCAGCCAGAAGCGCGTCAATACTCAAAAGTGCCGTGTTCAGAAACAATGGTGAGGCGGTTGGCATCGGCATCTTCCACCCTTCCGGCAATACGAGCCTCGATGCCGAACGATTCAGCAATTTCAATAACCCGGGGGGCCTGCTCCGGGGAGAGGTAGATCTCCATGCGGTGGCCCATGTTGAAGACCTTGTACATTTCCCTCCAGTCCGTGCCTGATTCGCGCTGAATCAAGGCAAAGAGCGGCGGGGTGGGGAAGAGGTTGTCTTTGATCACGTGCTTGTTGCGGACAAAGTGCATCACTTTGGTTTGCGCTCCACCGGTGCAGTGGACCATACCGTGGATGTCAGAGCGCATGGTTTCGAGGATTTTTTTGATCACCGGGGCGTAGGTGCGGGTGGGAGAGAGCACTAAAGTGCCGGCATCGACAGGAACGCCCTCCACCTTGTCGGTCAGGCCCACTGATCCGCTATAGACCAGATCCTCGGGGATGGCGGGGTCAAAGGTCTCGGGATAGCCCTCGGCCACGGCTCGGGAGAAGACGTCGTGGCGCGCCGAGGTCAGGCCGTTGCTGCCCATGCCGCCATTGTAGCTGTCTTCATATGTGGCTTGCCCGAAAGAGGCTAAGGCCACGATGACGTCGCCGCCGGAGATGTTGGCGTTGTCGATAACATCGGCGCGGCGCATGCGGCAGGTCACGGTGGAATCCACGACGATGGTGCGCACCAGGTCGCCCAGGTCGGCCGTTTCGCCACCGGTGCTGTAGATGCCCACCCCGAAAGAGCGCAGGCGCTCGAGGATCTCCTCGGTGCCGTTGATCAGCGCGGCGATCACCTCTCCGGGGATCAAGCCCTTATTGCGGCCGATGGTCGATGAGACCAGGATGTTATCCGTGGCACCGACGCAGAGCAGGTCGTCGATATTCATAATCAGCGCATCCTGAGCGATGCCTTTCCAGACATTCATATCGCCTGTGGCGCGCCAGTAGGCGTAGGCCAGCGAAGATTTTGTGCCGGCTCCGTCGGCGTGCATGATATTGCAGAAATCCGGGTCGCCCCCCAGGATGTCTGGGATAATTTTGCAGAAAGCACCCGGGAAAATACCCTTATCCACGTTGCGGATGGCATTGTGCACATCCTCTTTCGCAGCCGACACGCCGCGCCGCATATATCTCTCGTCGGTCATATATCATTGATTATATATTTCTCAGCAAAGGTAATTAAAATATTTAGAAAATCCATAACGCCCCCGCCAAAATCTTTCCACCCCACCTCCAATAATGTGACAAGCGAGGGAAAAACTTGGGGATTAACAATTATTAAAGATTGCGGGGGCTCTTTTATAAAAATAATGTGTAAATTTGCGATTATCTCAGATTTTTACCATTATTTATTTTTAGTATGAAGAAAATCAGCGTATTGTTGTTCTCGTTTCTGATGGCGATACTGGCTTTCGGTAAGGACTACACAGAAGAATTGAACTATGAGATAGAGGGAGCCGGCGTGGGCGCTCAAGGCACATATCTGGTGAATGTGACCGTCATCTCCAAGAATCCCAAGGTGGAGGATGAGCTTATCGACCGATGCGCAGTGCACGGGGTGCTGTTTCGCGGATTCTCACAAGAGAAAACGCATCGCTCGCAAAAGCCCCTTGCCGGATCTGCTCTGATTGAGCAGCAATATCCCGATTTTTTCAAGGAATTTTTCAAAAAAGGCGGCACGGCGAAGAATTACGTCACCGCAGGCACTTCAGCCCGCAAAGTGGTGAAGAGCGGAAAGCAGTACAGGGTGAGCAAAGTCGTGACTGTCAATAAAGAGCAGCTACTAAAAGATCTGCAGAACGCAGGCATCGTAAAAAGCCTCAATTCCGGATTCTGATTATTTGATTTCGGGATTTGAAGTGCAGATTTCGCCCTTTACTAATATATAAACTAATTTAACCCTATGAAAATCAAAGCATTAACCTTAGCCATAGCCCTAATTTCCGCAATCGGGGCTATAGCGCAAAACAACCCCGGCTACCGGCTGCCCACCGAAGAGGGCAAACCCGCACACAGCGACTACAGCACCTTTGACAAGGGCTTTTGGATTGCTGCCGAGATGCGCGCAGGATTATATTGCGATTTCGGCATGGACAAACTGCCTGTACCCCTTGAGCTCACGGTGACTCCCGGCTATCGCTTTTCCGAATATCTCAAAGTGGGCCTCGGAGTGGGCGCCCGCTATTACGTAAATAACGATTACCTGCGTGCCCGCAGCATCAAATGGTCGTTTCCGATCTACGCAAACGTGCGTGGCAATTTTATTCCCTCGGAATACCGCAACATCGTGCCCTATTACAACATCGATCTTGGCGGCGCAATCCGCGACGGATTCATGTGGAGGCCCGGAGTGGGGCTGCGCTTTGGCGAGAACCGGTCGGCATTTCTTTTAGGTCTGAGCTACATGGGTCAATGCCTCAAAGGTTGGGATAAAAAATCGGCTACCGGAGTGAATAATAGCAAATATGCCTCCTTCGTGATGCTCACGCTGGGCTATGAATTCTAAAACTCTATCGAAAATGAAAAAAATATTCTCAATACTCGCCCTGGCCCTGCTGATGGCCTCGGCAGGCTGCAAATCGCCGATGAAGATCGACAACACCGCAGCGTATGCTAATTTTGATGTGGTGTGTCTGGGCGTGGACGGCGATGGCTCGCAGACCCTACGCGTGTATGGCAAAGGAAACAACCGGGCCGACGCCATCGAACAAGCCAAACGCAACGCCGTGCAGGAGATTCTATTCAAAGGCATCACATCAGGCTCAGGCGGCTGCAACAAGCGTCCGATTGTGACCGAAGTGAATGCCCGCGAGCGATACGAAGATTATTTCAACAAATTTTTTGTGGCCGGGGGCGCCTACACGAAATACGTGCGCCTGGATGAAAAACGCACCTCCCGCGTGCAAGCCCGCACCAAAGCTCAGGAGCAGTGGGGAGTGGTGGTGACAGTTGACCGTCCGGGCCTCACCCGGCGCCTTAAAGATGATGGTGTAATCAAATAAATCCCGATCAAAAGATGAAAAAGATACTCCTTACGATTATAGCCCTTATGAGCATCGCTGCGGCTTTCGGACAAGCAAAGAAACCCACGCTTATGGTGGTGCCGGCCGATGCATGGTGCACAGAAAACGGATACGTGCAAAATTTTGATCTCCAGGGCAAAGCCACCTCGGTGAGCGATTACGAAAAAGCCGTGCGCGAGAACGGCACTCTGCTCAATGTCACCACCAAGGTCGGAGAGCTGATGGCCGAGCGCGGATTCCCACTGAAAGATCTCGGGGCCACCATACGCAACATCAATCAATCTGCTGCCGAAGATGAAATGACCACATCCTCCACCTCCTCAGCCACTCTGGCCGAAACGCCCCTCGACCGCCTACTCAACAGAGCCAAGGCAGACATAATTGTGGAATTATACTGGAAGGTGAACACAATGGGGCCGAAAAATTCCGTGACCTACACACTCCGCGGTCTCGATGCATACACCAACAAGCAGGTGGCGGCAACCCAGGGTAGCGGTGTGGCTTCGTTCTCTTCCGATATCCCCGTGCTTCTGGAAGAAGCCGTGCTCGAGCACATGGACGGGTTCCTGTCACAGCTCCAGGCGCATTTCGACGATCTGCTCGAAAACGGCCGGGAAGTGGTCGTGAACGTGCGTTGGTTTGACAACGGTTCCGGTGCGAATTTCGAAGACGAATTCGGAGGAGAAGAGCTAACGGATGTGATCGACTCCTGGATGGCCGACAACACCGTGCAGCATCGCTACAACCTCTCGGATGCAACAGAGTCGGTGCTTCGCTTCGAGCAAGTGCGCATCCCCCTTTATCGCGAAAACGGCGCGCCGATGGATACCCGCCATTTCGTGAATAATCTGCGCCGGCACCTGAGCAAAGCTCCCTATAATATTAAAGGTAAACTTTTAACCAAAGGCCTGGGTCGAGTTGACCTCGTACTTGGCGAAAAATGACGAAGATGAAAAAGACAATACTCACAGCAGCAATTTTTATCATCGGATGCCTGATTGCGCGTGCCGAGGATTGCGAGCTGCATCTGATGGTTGCCCAGGTGGAGCAAGGAGAGCAGGTGAGCGAAGCCACCAACAATACGCTCATGTCCCGGCTGATTTCAGCTGTCACGGCCACCGGAGTTACGGCCTCGGCAGACTATAACCAGTTTCTGATCACAGGGCGCTTCTCGCACATCTATCAGGACGTTGTGGCCGGGCCTCCCATGCAGCACGTGCTGCACACCGACCTGACGATCTACGTGGCAGATGCCGAAAACCAAAAAGTATACGCATCAAAGACCTTCGAGCTTCGCGGTGTGGGCACCTCCGAGCCTCGCGCATTCATCAACGCCATGTCGCGCCTAAACGGTAAAAATGCCGAGCTTCAAAAATTCATTGAGGATGCAAAAACCAAGATCGTAGAATATTACGACAAGAATTATCCCACTATCCTCAAAAAAGCACAAGCCGCAGCGGCTCTTCGGGATTTCGAGCAAGCGCTCTACTTCTCGACTTCAATACCGGAATGTTCGAAGGGATACGCGCAGTCCGTGGCCGAAACCGAGCGCATTTTCAAGCAATATCTCGACTACAACGGCGAGCTTATGCTCAGAGCTGCCCGTGGAGCATGGGCCGCAAGCCCCGATGCCAAAGGCGCCGTAAAGGCTTGGGAATATCTCATGCAGATCGACACAGCCTCATCGTCCTTCCCCGCTGCAGAAAAGCTCGCGGAGGAAATTGCAGCTACAACCAAAGACGACAAATATTTTGAAACCCGCACAAAATACCACGACCGCATCTCTCTGACGCGGTCGGCTCTGGAGGCAGCCCGCCAGGTGGGCGTGGCATACGGCAACGGGCAGAAGCCCACCACCACCAACCTCCTCTGGGTGCGATAGATCGGAATACAGCAATTTTTACCTGTTCAATCACTACACATCAGCAATGAATCTCTCAAAAATTATTTTGACCACAGCCCTTCTGCTTTTGGCCCCGTCGGTCAAGGCTCTTGACCTTGCTCCCGACCAAAATGCAAAGGGGAAATGGGGCTATGTCGATGACAGCGGAAAGACCGTTATCGATTATAAATATGATGAAGCCGAAGGCTTTGTAAATGGTCGCGCAAAAGTAAAAAAAGGCGATAACTACGGCTACATCAACCAGGCCGGAAAGGTCATCATTCCCATAAAATATCAGGAACTCACCCCCTTTGACGCCTACTCATATCGCGCAGCCACCGGCGGCAAAGTAAAAGACGGTGTGCTGACTGATGAGAAATGGGGGTTTATCGACCTCGACGGCAAGCCCCTGCTGAAATGCGAATATGACGAAGTGGGCGAATTCGGTGCTAACGGCCTCGCCTACGTGGAAAAGGGCGATAAGTACGGCTACATTAACCGGAGGTTTGAATTTGTGGTGCCTTGCAAGTACACGGCCGTTGGGGCGTGGAACCCCGACGGACGAGTGTGGGTGTGCGAAGGCGGAAAGCCCGATAAAAATAATGCAAACGCAATCACCGGTGGCAAAATCGGCATTTTTGACAGCAACGGCAACGTGATAATTCCCGCCAAATTCGCTGCCTTGGGCACCTTCACTTACGAGCCTTACACCAAAGAAGACCTGAGCGCGCTCTCGCCTTTTGAAAAGGCATACGACAGCCTCTCCTTAGGGCATAAACGCGAAAACAAAAGCCCGGTGAAGACCTATAAATTCAGCGACACTCCCCGATGCGGAGATATGGGATATTACTATTCGACAAACGTCAACGGCTCGAAGAACGGCGTGGCCGACGCCAACGGTAAAGAGCTTATCAAGCCCGGGGCTTATCAGATCGCATGGTACCCTTCGGAAAACTTTGCCCTTGTGCTCAAAGGCAAGAATATTAATTTCCTCAACCTCACAAGCGGCAAGCTCATGGCAAAGAAGGGATATGCAAATGCCTTCAGCTTTGTCGACGGCTACGCTATCATAATGGAGACACCCACCTCCGGCTTCAAGCTCATCGACACAAACTTCCATGATGCGAGCCGGGAATACGCCTTGATCATGCCTTATGCCGATAAGTGTTACCGTGTCTCAACCCCTGAGGGCATGGGTCTCATCTCCTACGATGGCAAATCTCTGATCGAGCCCGGCCCCTACACCATAGGCAAAAGCCAGTACGGCCGCATGAAATTTGCCAATGGCTCTGACGGCTCCTGTGGCTTCATAGATAACACCGGCACTTTGGTGATACCTACAAAATACACAGATGCCAACGATTTCGAGCACGGCATGGCAAAAGTGAAAGTCGGAGATTCATGGGGCATAATTAACACCGATGGCTCGGAAATCCTGACAGCAAAATGGACCGCAATCGGTGATATCGTGGCTCCCGACCAAAAGGAATTCTGGGTAGGAGATGCCTCTGACAATCTCATGCACCTTTACGACAGAGTCGGTGGGAAATTTGTGTTTCCGCAAGGATTTTTCGGCGCCCGTGCCTTTGGTGTGGACATCCCCGAGGCCGCAATCATCACAGGCAGCGCTCCCGGCACCATCGGTTGCATCAATCGCAAAGGCGAAGTGGTGATTCCCGGAGATTTTGATCAGATACCTCACGTAGTGGAGGCATTCAATCTGCTCAGCGCCAAAGCGGCCGGAGCAAAGTGGCTGCCCATCGACACCTATCGCCTCAAACTCCGCCACAACCCTAAACTCAACAAGGGCAAACTCTCTGAAACACTATCTTCAGAACTATGGGACTACTAAATTTGAACAATATCTTCTGAACTCTGGGATTTCTTAATATGAAAACCGTAATAACATACATAATCACACTTCTTGCCGCTTCAATCTGCGCCGGAGCTGTATATGCGGAAGAGGCCAACTTCGACTATCGTCGCAGCTCAATCGCAAGCATGCTCATCCGCCATAACGAGCAGAAATTTGCTGATGAAATCGAGCGCCAGTTTCAACAGATTCCCGTACCGGACAAATACAACGACCATGACCTTAGCGTCAAAGTCGTGTCGGTCGACAAAAAAGGCAAGTACGACTCTGATATCACCAAATTTGTAAACAATAACCAGATCGCATCGCGTCTGGTGGCAAAATGGTTCAACCGTGACATCCTCACCGGCCAGTGCGACCTTGACCTTGTGAAGCAGCGCGGCCTGTATAACGCCTCGGCTATGGATGTGGAGCTGTCGAAACGTTCGGCTCGCGGCCTGTCGATGCTCGAGGATGCAGGCGAAGACCTCATTGGCAACACTTTCCTGCTTATGAACGAAGTGAGCTACGTCGACAAGTCAAAGCGGTCAAAAACATGGGGCTTGATAGGCGGTATTGCAATGGGAGTGCTGACAATGGGCGCCGGCGGCTCGGTGTCGGATGCCACCAGCATGATGAATAATACTGCTGCTATCATCAGTTCATACAAAGGCTTTACCGTAAAAATCCATACCCGCCTTTACCGGCTTGTCTGGGACGAAGAAGCGCAGGGCACATTCTACAAGGAGCATTACTCCGACAAGCCAGACCAGGCCAAAAAGCAGGCGTTTGAAAATGGACGCGGCAAGTATCGTCTGGAATATATCGGCTCTGTGGTGTCGAAGGGAGGAAAAACATCATTTCTGGGCATCAATGAAGAGGAGCCTGAGATTATGGTCCGGAAGGCCTGCGCCCGCGCCATTGATGAGAATGTGGTTGACCTTCAGAAGAAATACGAGGTTTTCAGGGTGCGCACGCCCATCACATCGGTTGAGCCGACAATTCAGGCACAAATCGGACTGAAAGAAGGCCTGACCAAGGATTCGCGTTTCGAAGTGCTCGAGCCTCAGGAAAAAGACGGAAAGATGACCTACAAGCGTGTGGGCATCGTGCGTCCCGTCCCCACCAAGATATGGGACAACCGCTTCATGGCAACAGAAGAAGGCGCCTATGGCGCGGATTTTGGCGCCACGACTTTTGTCAAGGAAAGCGGCTCGGATTTCTATCCCGGCCTCTTGCTCCGTGAGATTTAAACACAATGAGAAGTATATTTAAGATGACGAAATTTTTCCTTGCCGCGATTGCCCTTATGGTGTCGACGTCGGCTTCCGCTCAGTTCACCACAGCCACCTCCGGGCAAAAAACCGGCGGCAATGATCTCTCGGCCGCCAATTATCAAGTAGGGTCAGAGATTATGATCAACGGGGTGCCCGCTTGTGTGTTCTATGTTGATGAAAACGGCCACGGCCTTGCCTTCTCCTCTCCTGCTCAGACAGAGCAGCAACTGCAGAAATGGGCGAAAAACGCCGATAAAGACAAGACAATGTTCCTGATGCAGCAATATGCCAAAATGCAAGGCAAACGCGCGCGCATTTACTTGGATAAAGGAGCATATATCAACTGGGACAAATACAAAGCGGCTGAAAAAGATAAATCAGTCACCAAGCACTGGGATGCAGTAAGCAAACGCTTAGGCTCAGACGGCGAGAAAAACCAAAATGTAATCGCAACCTACTGTGATGATCACAGCGTGGACATGGAGACATATTTCCCTGCCCAATACTTTGCTTCCAAGCTCGGAGAGGGGTGGTTTATCCCCTCGGATGACGAGCTGGAGAAGCTTTCGCTATTCTTCTATGGCCATTACGGTGAGAACGATAAATGCAACATTAAGGATTTTGACCTCACCAAAGATCCTAACAGTGTAATAAGGCTGAACGTGAAGAAAGTAGACAAAAACGATGATTTGTCAAATGTACCGGTGAGCAAATGGGTGGTGTATGACGTCAAAGACGAGCTAAACAAGCACCTGCTGCCCCAGCACAAAGGAATCGTGTCGTCGCGCATGCGTTCGGGCGAAACGGGCTTTCAAGCCCTGCACCCATGGGAGACCGAGGGCATGAAGCGACTGGCCTACATCCACATCAATGATGGCATCAAAGGCAAAAACACGCTTACTTATAATTTTATAGTTCCCGTCTACCGATTCTAAGCAACGACAAAAAGCGGTGCAACCTCCAAATCGCCGCTTTTCTTATCCCGCTGAACAATGATTTTCCGCTGAACCATGATTGAAAATCTCGATGAAATAATCAAGTGGGTGGAGGATAACGCAAAGGCTGAGCCGGGGGCGCTGAGGTTGAAATTTCACGGGCGAAAGGCCGGGGATTTTGACCTGGAGGCGGCTGTCAGGCAGGTGGAGTGCAGGCAGCGTTTTGGCAAGAAACTGGCGCAGACGCTCGCCGCCAATCCGCGTCTTTTCTTCCCAACAACTCTCTCCGGCGAGCAGTGCACCTCCGATGCATTGGCTGAGGTCCACGCCTCATTGCTCCCGGAAGGGGCGCGGCTTGTTGATCTCACGGCCGGCCTGGGCATCGATGCCGGGCGGGCCTTGCAGCGCGGCATCGCGGTGACAGCTGTGGAGCGCTCCCCGGAGGTGGCAGAAGCTCTGAAGGTTAACTTCCCCGAGATCGAGGTGGTGAATGCCGATTGTCGGGAATTTGTGAAGGATTACTCCGGCGAGCCCTTTGACGTCGCCTTTATCGACCCGGCCCGGCGTGCGGCCGACGGGGGGAGGGTCTACGGGATTGCCGATTGCGAGCCGGACGTCGTGGCCATGCTTCCGGATATCAGAAATATTGCCAAGCGGCTGATAATCAAGCTCTCGCCCATGCTCGATGTGGCGGCCACGGTTGCCGCATTCCCCGGAGCGGAGACGGTGATGGCGCTTGGCACAGCCACCGAGTGCAAGGAGCTGGTTGTGGAACTACCGCTGCAAGCCCCGGCAGAGTCCGTGAAAATAATCGCCCGCACCATCGGGACTCCAGATTTTTCTTTCACCCCCGAGCAGAAAGCATCAGCCACGGCCTCTTACCTGACCCCTACCGAGGGCATGACGCTCTACGAGCCCTTCCCCTCGGTGATGAAAGCAGGCGCGTACGCTCTGCTGTGCGAGAGATACGGAGTGGGGGAAATAGCCCCGAATACTCACGTTTTTCTATCCGAGACACCTGTGGCCGACTTTCCCGGACAGGGGCGAGAGGTAATCGAGGTTGTGCCCTTCAATTCAAAATATATCAAGCGACTCGCCTCGCGCTATCCGCGCCTTGACGTAGCCGTGCGCAATTTCCCTTTCACAGCCGACGCCCTGGCCAAGAAACTGCGGGTGCGCCCAGGCGGCGACCTTCGCCTTATCGCAGTCACGACCTCAACGTCAGCCCCGCTTATGATAGTGACCCGGCCCCACTATAATTGATCAATTTTTTGTTTTCTTGCAAATATTCTTTACCTTTGCCGATAATAATTTGAAATAATCAGTGACAGCATAATAATATGTCAGAAAATGAAATGAACTCCTACCGTTTTGGCTCGGGCCAAGATCCGACAGACGAAATGCTCGCCCAGATCATGCACGAGGCGGCCCTTGATGCCAAGCGCCGCTCTGAGGAGGCAATGCGCTCTTTTTTTGAAGAATTACGAGCCGGAGCGTCTTCTGTCGCTGCCGTTTGGAAAGAAAAGATTAATGGGGTTCGTAATGGTCAATGAAGTAAAGCGATATGTAGAAGAACTGCCGGAATGGGCGCGAGCTATTATTGATTAGATTTTTTGTTTTCTTGCAAATATTCTTTACCTTTGCATCCGGAATCTAAACCCCAAATCATTATGCCTACAAAACCGTTCAAATATCAACCTATGTTCCCCCTCGGGCCGGACACCACGGAGTATTATCACCTCACCTCTGACTATGTGAAGGTGGAAAACTGGGGCGGACACGAATTTCTTGTCGTAGACCCTGAGGCTCTTACCGTGCTTGCCCGCCAGTGCACGCACGACAACGCCTTCATGCTCCGCCGCGAGCACAACGAAATGGTGGCTAAAATCCTCCATGACCCTGAAGCAAGCGAAAACGATAAGTTCGTAGCCCTCACCATGCTGCGCAACGCAGAGGTGGCTTCCAAGGGTCAGCTTCCCTTCTGCCAGGACACCGGCACAGCCATTATCCACGGCGAGAAAGGCCAGCGCGTGTTCACCGGTTGCGACGATGAGGAGCGCCTCTCCGAGGGCGTGTATCTGACCTACACCACCGACAACCTCCGCTACTCGCAGAATGCGCCTCTGAACATGTACGACGAGGTCAACACCGGCTGCAACCTTCCCGCCCAGATCGACATCCACGCCACCGAGGGCG
>CAZNRK010000021.1:0-30132 GCA_964575435.1 uncultured Bacteroides sp. | reverse complement strand
GCTTCCACTATTACGAAGGCTATGACATGAAGCAAGTGACCTTCCCGGTGCGCGTGTTCAAAGCCCTTGGGGTCGATACCCTTTTTGTGAGCAACGCTGCCGGAGGCATGAATAAGGAATTCCGAGTGGGCGACATCATGATCATTACCGACCACATCAACCTTTTCCCGGAAAATCCCCTTCGCGGCAAGAACTACTCCGAGCTCGGTCCCCGCTTCCCGGCAATGACCGAGCCCTACGACAAGCATCTGATCAAACTTGCCGATGAAATCGCCGCTGAGAAGGGCATCCGTGTGATGCACGGCGTATATGTAGGCACTCCCGGCCCGACCTTCGAGACCCCGGCTGAATACGAATACTTCCGCATCATCGGTGGCGATGCCGTGGGCATGTCCACAGTTCCGGAGGTAATCGTGGCTAAACACGCATCGATGAATGTCTTCGGTGTTTCTGTCATCACAGACCTCGGAGGCAAGGATGTAACTGAAGTGCCCACCCACGAAGAGGTGCAGAAAGCCGCTCAAATGGCTCAGCCCAAAATGATGGAAATCATGCGTGAGCTGGTGAACCGCTTCTAATCCGGTAACGTTAAGAAGGGGAGGGGGCAAACCCTCCCTTTATATTTATATGTACGTTTACGAGTATATTTATATGTGCGTTTTCTAACCCTATCCGAGGGCTGGCCGCATTTAATCAAAGATTCAAAACATGGAAACTGAAATATCCTCGCTTGGCGAATTTGGCCTTATCGACCGCCTCACTCAAGGCCTCGAGGCCGTGAATCCCTCCACAATATTAGGTGTGGGCGATGATGCTGCTGTGTTGGATTATCCCGAAGGCGAAGAGCAACTCGTCACCACCGACCTGCTCCTTGAAGGCGTCCACTTCGACCTCACATATGTTCCCTTGAAACATCTGGGATATAAATCGGCGGTGGTAAATTTCTCCGACATATATGCCATGGGAGGCAAGCCCCGGCAGATCACTCTCTCGCTGGGCATCTCCAGCCGATTCACCGTGGAGCATCTCGAGCAGTTTTACGCCGGCGTGCGCCTGGCCTGTCAGGTGTATGGCGTGGACCTTGTGGGCGGCGACACCTCTGCTTCGCGCCAAGGCCTGGTCATCAGCATCACATGCATCGGTTCTGTAGAAAAAGGCAAGGAAATCCGGCGCTCCGGAGCCAAGCCCACCGATTTGATTTGCGTCTCCGGCGACCTCGGAGCGGCCTACATGGGCCTTCAGCTTCTTGAAAGAGAAAAAACCGCATCAGCAGGAAACAAGGACTTCGTGCCCGACTTTGCCGGTAAGGAATATCTCGTGGAGCGCCAGCTCAAACCTGAAGCTCGCAAAGACATCATCGATATGCTGCACAACGAGGGCATCAAGCCCACGGCGATGATGGATGTCAGCGACGGCCTGTCATCCGAGCTCCTGCACATTTGCAAGGCCTCGGGCGTGGGGTGCAGAATCTACGAAGACCGCATCCCCATCGATTACCAGACAGCTCTGATGGCCGAAGAGTTGAACATGAACCTCGTCACTGCAGCCCTCAACGGCGGCGAAGACTATGAGCTGCTTTTCACCGTGCCTTTGACCGACCACGAAAAGATAGAGCGCCTCTCAGCCGTGAAGATGATCGGCTACGTCACCGAGGCATCTCTCGGTGCGGCCATGATCACTCGCGACGGACAGGAGTTCCCGCTCAAAGCCCAAGGGTGGAATTCTTTAGCCTGAGCATCAGTCAATAAAAAGTTTTTTATACCGCTTTGATTTGATTTCGGATTTTTATTCGTAACTTTGCAGTCGTGATGCCCCATAGGGGGCGCAATGTAAAGAAATTTGTCATGATTAATCGTATTCTCATCCGCGTCAAAGTTGTGCAACAGCTTTACAGCTACATGGTTTCGCGCAACAACTTCGACATCGAGGCCACCCCCGCCGAAACCACTCGCGAGAGGCGTTTCGCCCATCAAATTTATCTCGACCTGTTTCTGTTACTGCTTCGCCTCTCCGGCTACAGGCTCGCATCCCCGGAGGCTTCCGAGCCTCTGTTGGTGCACAAGAAGCTATCTGAAAATAAGGCAATCAAAGCTCTGAGCCATAACGATTTCCTGCGCGCCTTGCAGGTGCGAGAGCCTCATAGGGCCGACCGCTATGCATCGATCGAAGAGCATCTGCTCGATAAGATCCAACACTCTGATGCCTACACAAAATACTCCAAGCGCCGCTCTACTGACCTGGCCGAAGACGCCCGATTCTGGAGCATTATGCTCAACACCGAGATTGCAAAAGACCCCGACCTTGAGGACCTTATGCGCACGTTTGAGGGCTATTCGCTCAACGGCTTTCTTCGCGGTGTAGAGATGGTGGACCGGGCTATTTTGCAGTCAACCGAGTCTAAAATTTCTCTGCTCAAGGCCCAAAATGAGCTCCAAAGTGCACTTTCAAAATCTTACGAACTCTACCTGCGCCTTTTCCGCCTCA
The DNA here is from genome assembly GCA_964575435.1 of uncultured Bacteroides sp. Classification (GTDB taxonomy): domain Bacteria; phylum Bacteroidota; class Bacteroidia; order Bacteroidales; family Muribaculaceae; genus CAG-873. Next base: position 27,648 of record CAZNRK010000021.1, on the reverse strand, counting down.
TCCTTGACATCACTGCCGAGCAGGAGCGCCGAATCGAGAATGCAAAAACCAAATATCTGGCCTCGCACGATGACCTCAACCCCAACATGAGGCTGGTCAACAATGCTTTAGCTGTATTTTTGGAAGGCTACGAACCCCTCCACGACCTTTTCAAGGAATACAAAATCCTGCCTGCCGAACCGGGCGACAACACCATTACCGCTCTGCTTAAACTCATCACCGAAAGCGACCTTTACAAGGACTACGAAGCCTCGCCTGCCGGAGATTTTGCGCAAGACACAGAGTTCTGGCGCTCTGCCATGCGTTCAATCGTTTTCCCCTCAGAGATTCTGGAAGAGGATATGGAAGATAAATCCGTATTCTGGAACGACGACCTCTACTCCATGGGCACCTTCTTCCTGAAATCCCTTCGCCAGATCGCTACTTCCGGTGCTGAGGGCTTCGACATCCTCCCCAAATACAAAGACGAGGACGATGCCCGCTTCGGGGCCGACCTCTTCATGGCTGCCATTAACAACGAGGATAAATACCGCGAACTCATCGACAGATTTGTCAACACCTCCACCTGGGACAGCAAGCGCATCCCTCTGATGGACGTCGTGATCCTCCTTGCAGCCATCGCCGAGATCGTAGCATATCCCCAGATCCCCTTGGCAGTATCGATCAACGAATACGTCGAAATCGCCAACACATACTCTACCGATAAGAGCGGATCTTTTGTCAACGGTATGCTTTTCTCGATCTCCAAATACCTTAATCAGGAAGGGACTATCAACAAAAAATAATTGAAAGTTCAGTTCATTACTTCGATCCCTTCTGTACAATAATGCCAAATAACTAATAAAAATTATTTATATGTACGCAACAATTCTTCTTCAACAGGCTCAAGGTAGCGGTTGGTCCATGATCATCATGATGGTGGCTATTTTCGCCATTTTCTATTTCTTCATGATTCGCCCCCAGAACCAGAAACAGAAAAAAATCCAAGAAGAGCGCGCCAAACTTGCCAAGGGCGCGAAGGTTATCACCCAAGGCGGCATCTACGGCACTGTCGACAAGGTGGAAGATGCTTCTTTCATCATCAGCATCTCTGACGGTGTGAAAATCCGTGTAGACAAAAACTGCATCTACCCCGTGGCAGAAAGCCAGACTGCCGTGCAAGACGGCCAGCAGAAACAGGGCTAACACATGCGCAATTTCCCCATATTGCGCTGGATGCGGACGCCTTCGGGCAAGAACATCCTCACTTACGTTGTATTCCTGCTCATCGCCTTTATCCTTTGGATAGTGCAGGTGATGAGCGAGGAAGTGCAACGCGATTTGCGCTGTCATGTGGAAATTGTCAACGTGCCCGACTCTCTCACCCGCATCTCCCCGCTGCCATCGGTAATCAATGTCAGCGTGCGCGCTCGAGGCACCGACCTGGTGCGCTACATGTGGTTCTCTCCGGCAATGAAAATCGACTACCGGCTCTATCATTCCGGCAATCGTATATCCTTTGGCGATGCTGCCCTCAGAGCATTCTTTCGCGAGCGCTTCGGAAAGGATGCAATTGTGCAGAGCGTCACCCCCGATTCCCTTTCGCTATATTATACCGACCGCCCCGGAGTGGAGCTCCCGGTCAAGGTCCGCGCCCAAGTCAAGGCCGGTCCTCAATACGCCCTCATTGGCGCTGTCCGGGCTCTGACAGATTCCGTTATGGTCTACGGCATCACCGGCGTGCCCTCCACGCTCTATAGTGTGCCCACTGAGGAAATTATCCTCAACGACGTCAAAACCTCCCGCACCATGCGCGTGGCTCTGAATGTGCCCTCAGGCTTGCGGGCAATCCCCGACAGTGTTGACATCCGTATTGAGGTTGAGCCTCTTGTCTCGAAAATCAGAAAAGTAAACATCACTCCTGTGGGGGTGCCGAGCCATTCAAGGCTCATCACCGTTCCGGGAGCGGTGGAGGTGTATTATATGGTGCCTATGTCAAAATATAAGGTGCAGAAAGGCGACCCGAAATTTAAGGTTGAGGCAGACTTCAGTACCATTAAAGAGGGCGACGAGCGTGTAGCTGTTCAGCTCACCGAGGCTCCTCGCGATTTCGTCAACGTCTACCTCGCCACCGATAGCGTAGACTTCATTATCGAGCAGCGATGAGGCGACTTATTCTCATCTCCGGAGGCATTGGCGCCGGCAAAAGTGTGGTTTGCCACATCTTGCAGGCCATGGGCTTTCCCGTTTATGATTGCGACTCCCGGGCAAAAGAGATAATGGACACTGACGCGCAACTCTGCCGCGACATAGACCGGTCTCTTTCCGGTTTCTGTGCCTCTCCTCTCACTGCACCTTGCGGAAAGCTCGACCGCGAGCGCCTGGCACAGGTGGTCTTCTCAAATGCACAGGCTCTGAAAATCCTGAATTCGCTTGTCCATCCGGCTGTCATTGCTGACCTGAAAAAATGGAGCCAAGGGCAGCAGGGGCTGTGCTTCGTGGAGTCGGCTATTCCGGCTGAGAGCGGGCTCCGAACTTCGGTTGATGAAGAGTGGATAGTCGAAGCTCCCGAGGAGCTGCGCATCGAAAGAGTAGGGGAGCGCAACGGGCTGCCGGAAGAGAAAATCCGACAACGCATCCATGCTCAGCGGTCACAGTGGCTCTCGCCTCACCCATGTTCACGCATCATCAACAACGACGGCCACCATTCCCTCCTGCTTCAGATTGTCCGGTACCTTTCAGAAACAGAATAAAAAAATCATCGCCACCGTGGAAATCTCTTCCGGATGGCGATTTTTGGGAAATTTATAGGGATAGGAATAGATTTAGACGACCATTTTAAAAAGGCGGTTCCACAGAGAGGGGGTCTCCGGACGGATGTGGACCGACACCTTGTTATCCTTTGCGCTCAGGAAGATTATCGACGAATGCAATGCGATTGCCACCCAGTTTTCAAACGGCACAAAGGCGTGGATATTCTTCAGAGGTATCTTATGGAAAGGCGACTCCGGCGATATAGAGGCAATTGTAAGCTCCTCTGTCTCAGGATCTACCAGGATGTCATGATTGATTCCGGCTTTCTCGAAAAGAGTGGCAAAATCCAGATCATCAATGCTGCCGGGTCTTTTGGGAAATTGCTTGTAGATTGCTGAAACAACGTCGGAGGTTATCATATTTGAAATTTTAAATGTGTTTGAGATTATGTTTTATTGCTTTGTTCATAATCAAAACATAACTGGTTCAAAAAAGTTGCAAAAAAATTCACAATGTAACAACTATGTAACAATGTAACAATTTCACCTCTTCCTTAACCATTTTTTTTGCTTCATAGCGAGATTATTCGTAATTTTGTGTCACAAAAAACTAACTCTGTCTGTCGTGAAAATTCTTCTCGCTAATAAATTCTATTATCGCCGTGGTGGCGACTGCATCTGCATGATGGACCTTGAGCGCCTGTTGCGCGAGCAAGGCCACGAGGTGGCCGTCTTTGCCATGGATTTCCCCGAAAACATCAATACTCCCTGGCATCAGTATTTCCCCTCTGAAGTGAAATTCGGCATGGGGCCCGGCCTGATTAAAACCTTTGCCCGCACTCTGGGCTATGGCGATGTAAAGGCACAGTTCGCTCGGCTGCTCGACGATTTCAAGCCCGACGTGGTGCACGTGCACAACATCCACACCCAGCTCTCGCCCGTAATCGTGGAGATGGCCCACAAGCGCGGCATCCGCACCGTCTGGACCATCCACGACCTCAAGCTCCTGTGCCCGCGCTACGATTGCCTGCGTGGAGGCACTACTCTGTGCGAGGAATGTTTCTCTGACAAGAGTCGTGTGCTCAAATACAGGTGTATGAAAAATTCCCTCCCAGCTTCTCTTTTGGCTTATCTCGAGGCAAAGAAGTGGAGTGTGGAGAGGCTTAGCCGGATCACCGATGTTTTTCTATGTCCAAGCACCTTCATGGCCGACAAGATGAAAAAAGGAGGATATCCGGAAGCCAAAATCACGGCAATGTCCAACTTTATCGACATGGAGAAATGCAGCGGGGAGGTCGCAACCCGGAGGGGCGATTACTATTGCTACGTTGGTCGCCTTTCCCACGAGAAAGGCGTGGCCACACTCATCCGCGCAGCCAAAACCTTGCCTCACCGCCTGGTGATCGTCGGCGACGGCCCTCTGAGAGCCGAACTTGAAGAGCAAGCCACCCCCAACATTGAGTTTGTCGGCTATAAGCAATGGCCGGAAATTAAGCAAATTCTCGGCAACGCTCGCTTTGCCGTACAGTCGTCAGAAGTCTATGAAAACAATCCTCTTTCCGTGATCGAATCCCTCAGCCTCGGCACCCCGGTGATTGGAGCTAACATCGGAGGCATCCCCGAGCTCATCGACCCGGCTTTTAACGGCGCAATCTACACAAGCGGCAACGCCAAGGAGCTCGCCTCGCGGATTGAAGAGATGTGGACCCGTCCCTTCGATTATCCCGCTATCGCTACCAGAGCCAGAGAGCACTACTCCGCCAAGGCCTACTACAACCGCCTGATGAAGCTCTATAAAAAATGAGACTTAGTCATTAAGGACAGGCGCAAAATAATCACTTCTTCCTGTACAAAGCCTTCTGCAAGGCAAACGACTTCAGGAAAAACCATTTCGAGAACTTATACCACATGCGTTTAGGCCATGAGGGGCGAAGGTAATTCATCACAAAATATTCCTCCGACTCCATGGCCCTGTGCATCAGCTGCACCTGATTCGGCACTTCGCTGATCGTATCGCTACACGGGCTAGATCAGATTTGTTTGACATGACATTCTTTTTTAAGATTGCCATGCCTTTTCCATTCATTGTAAAGCTTTATGCCATCTAAGTAATACGAAACAGGATTACCACATTTCGCATATTTAGGGTGGCGCATGACCTTAAGCATATGATAAAACAGCATCCATGAAGTAATGGTCCAGCGTTTGTACCACTTGAAGTATTTATTCATAAAGTAGGCCATATTCCTGAATTCCATTGTCAAAGCAAATTTATTCAGCGCACTGCCGTGCGAACTGCCTGCCTTATGAAAAATTTCCACTTTAGGCTCATAGTACATTTTAAAACCATCGTTCATTACTGCGCGCCAGACAAAATCAGTGTCATCATAATATACAAAGTAGCGTTCATCCATCAGACCGGTCTTCTCAAACACCTTGCTCTTGACAAGCATAAAGCAGGTAGAGCCAAAATCGACAAAACGTCCTTCGTTAAACTTCGGTTGATCCTTCTCTCCGGTTCCTTCAATAGAGCACGCAAAAGTCCAACTGTCAAATCCACCTCCGGCGTAGCTTATGTTGCCGGTGAAGTAATTGAAAATTTTAGGAACGACAATGTCTGCATTGTGCTCATTCATGCTCTTAAGGGTGTCTTCGATAGCATTCGGAGAAAACTCAATATCGCTATTTGACAGCAGGATATAGTCGCACTTTTCTGCGAGTGCAATCTCAATGCCAATATTATTGCCTCGAGCGATACCTCCGTTTTCTCCGGCATCAAATATTTTTGTTTCGTACCAGGCGTCTTTTGTATACTTTTGACATAATTCAACGCTATTGTCCGGAGAATTATTGTCTATGATATATAAGACAAAATTCTTATATGTCTGCGCGTCAAGACACTCGAAGAATTTCTCCAGAACATCGGCACTTTTGTAGAGTACTGTAACGATTCCGATTTTTGGTTCTTTCATCTTTATTTAAATAGACCTTTATTCTTCATTTCCTGAATAGAAGCTTCGTATTTATCCTCTTTCACGTCTTGACCGTCAACCCATTGTGCAAACATTGCGATGCCATCGCTAAAGTTCCATTTCGGCTCAAAGCCCAAGATCCGACGTGCAGCAGTGATGTCAGCGTAATTATGACGAATATCGCCGATGCGGAAATTTCCGGAGACATGAAGGGGCACACGTTTGCCATATTTTTCCATTAAGGTTTCAGCAACGGTTAAGACATCCGTGGCAACTCCTGTGCCAACATTGAAAACATGTCCGTTGGCTTCAGGCACCTCGATGCCCCGGATAGTGGCATCTACAACGTCGTCGATGTAAACAAAGTCACGTGTCTCTTTGCCATCTTCAAAGATATTGATGTCATTACCATTCTTGATTCTGGTAGAGAAGATAGAGAGGATTCCTGTATAGGGATTTGAGAGCGATTGACCGGGCCCGTACACGTTTTGGTACCGATAGGAAACGGATTCGATTCCTAAAGACTGGCATACGAGATGCACCAGCTGTCCCTGCACCTGCTTTGTGATTCCATATACGCTGGTGGGATGAACCTTCGAATCCTCAGTAGTACCGACGAGTTCAAGAGGCTTTGTACAACCGGGATATTTAACCTCGAAATCACCTGATTGCATGGCTTCAGAATCACGCATTTTGGGGTATACGTATGTTCCAAGCTCTTCGCTATAGTATCTTCCTTCTCCATAGATTGCGCGCGATTCAGCCACTAAAACACGCTTTACTGATGTTTTGTTGTTCGCGAGGATATCGAGTAGAAGTGCGGTTCCTCCAATATTAGTCCCGACATATTTTTCAATCTCATACATAGATTGGCCGGTACCGGTCTCAGCTGCAAGATGTACCACAACCTCGACTCCATCAAGTGCCTCCATCCAGTCCTCACGTGAGGTGACAGAACCATTGATAAATTTCACTTTGTTTTTGATTGAATTATAGAGAGGAGAGGTGACATCCGGATTCTCACCATGGATTTGTTTTGACAAATTGTCAAGCACCACAACATCATAGTCTTTCTCAAGTAGTTTGAGTGCAAGATTTGATCCGATAAATCCTGCTCCACCGGTTACTAAAATTTTTTTCTTCATATCCTTTCTGTTAAAAAATTTCCATGTTTATCTGTTTTTTCCCATTGATTCGTTTCATGATTAAAACGTTTAATTACACGAGCCGGAGCACCTACAATTACTGAGAAGTCAGGGAAATCTCCTCTTACAACGGCATTCGCGCCAATTGTGCAATGCCGTCCTATATGTGTATCTCTTAATATCACTGCTCCATTATAGATTTTGCAATCTTCACCAATCACGACTTCGCCCACCTGGATATCCTGACGCTCAATTGGCTTTGAAATATCGTCATAAGGGTGATCAATGTCTGTAATTGTCACATATGCAGCTATCGCCGTATTTTTACCGACGCTAACATAATTTGCACAGGTTAAATATAAATTTTGCCGCACTGTAGCACACTCACCAAACTCTATGGAAGGCGTAAATGATTTATCATTGTATTGTGTAATACCTTCAATTCGACACCTCTTTCCTATATATACTCCTCTTGAAAGAGAAACATAACGGCAGGTCACATCTTCAGTATCGGCTATATATGTACTTAAATGAAAGTCACGAAATCTTGGTCTGTTAATCAGAAATCTGATTAGCATACAAGCACTTTCGAAAGGGTGGTGCAACAAACGTATGAGCTTCTTCTTAAAATCCATTTTACTTAATTACGATTTCAACTCCTTAAACCGTTCGAATTCACTATCAGGAGCTTTCTTTAATGGTTTAAGATTTTTGAAATATTTTTCAAAAAGAGCATTTATAGATTCTTCGGATAATCGTTCGGATTCTGAATAAATCGCTCTTTCATGCTTAAGAATGTCTTCTTTACTGAATTTGACACCAATTATTTTAGCTGGCACTCCGGCAATAACTGCATACGGCGGAAACTCTTTAGTTACCACTGATCCGGCAGCGACAACCGATCCTCTTCCCAATTTACATTTTGAGAGAAGAGTACATCCCGCGCCAACCCAACAATCTTCTTCTATTTCAATTGCAAAATGTTCATCGCCCAAATGATGCATCGCCTGATAATAAAATGGAATCCCTACAGCAGCAAGATGAGTACCGGGTATTATTATACAAGCTGATGAGATTACTGAAAATTTTCCTATCTTTATTTTTCCTTCGGATGAAATAAAATTGACAAGATTCTGAATAACGACATAGTCATCCAAATACATATTCTTAGGCACTAATGCACAATTATCACCGATTTTGCACCCGGTCCCGAATTTCCCGAATGATTTAGGAGGGTAGGGATTTATTCTAAACCACCTTAACACTCTATTTATTTTACCTCTTATGCTCATTCCTCACTAATTATTTGTTCCAAATGCCTTGTGCAGTGCCATTTATCAGTTTGGTAGTCTGATAATTAAAGATTAACCCGTAAATGAAATTAATAGAAATGAGTGCCAATAGCACGCCGTACTCATGAAAATATCGGGAGAGGAATAACGCTGTAGGTATATACATTAAAGCTCCTATGATAACTACTATTGTTTCCACATACACTTTCCCTACTCCTATAATAAAGATTCCATTAAGATTCATATAACAGTAAGCACAGACATAAATCGCGACAAACCAAGTCATCGTATTTGTGATTGTAGCTCTGTCTCCTATCCATATATGATAAACGAATGGAGAAATAAGAGCGAATATGGCACACATGCCGATGCAGAGTAACAATATCTTATTCATCTTACTTCTTGTCTTTTGCATCCAATCAATATCACCTTTGACATAAGCATCAGTATATGCCGGCCAAAGGGTCATGGTAATGTTGCTAAAGATAAAAATAGACAATGATAAATATTGATATGCGATATTATAACTTGTTACGGTTTCAGGTGAGGAAACGTGTGAAATCAAGACATTAGTGCTTTGATACACGATAACTGCCTGAACATTAATTATAAAAAATTTGACTCCTAATGAGAGAATCTCTTTTAAAAATTTAGGCTTGACGTATCGTGGCCGTGGAGACACAATCCGATACTTCCCACAGAATAAAACTACGGAAGCTAAAAAAGTAACAAAAATCGGTGAGCCACCTATAATTATAGCCAATAACGGCAAGGACGGCGGTAAAAGTATTCTACTTACAATTATTAAAATAAAAGCAAGAGAATTGCCGAAAACTAAAAAAGATTGAGAGAATGCAACGCGCTGATACGACGCCACAACCGGCACAATAACATTCACTATCATCTGTAAACATAACATGACCGATAGTAGCTGCATTGTGCAAACTATTTCTTCCTGAAAGTGTGGATCAACATTAAGAAGTTTAGTCCAGGATATATACGGAACAAGAAAATATCCTATCACAGCTATCGGGAGGAATATGATTATCATGCCGAAATATGTGGTAGAAACCAATATTTTAGCTCTCTTAAACTGTTTTTTCGCTAACGCCTCAGTTAATTTATTCTTCATTCCCGAGGAAAGACCTATGTCAAGAAACTGAAACCAAGCGAGAATTGCTGCAAGTGACAACCATATGCCATATAGCTCAGAACTAACATAGCCGATAGTGATCGGTAGCATAAAAAACGTAATGATTATGCTCAGCAATTTTAGCCCTAAAGAAAAGATGATATTCTTTTTTACTGCTATTGTTCTTGTATCTCCTTGTCTAAAGAACGAACTTATATGACTTAATAGTTTTTTCATTTATGACCTAAAGAGAGTAAATTACAATTGTGGGTATCCGCGAAAAGATGTCTTGACATTCAAAACCATTGGAGTCTCGTGATTCACGAGCTTAGTCGATTCTTCTGAAAAAATAAGGTATAGAACCAATGAGACAGCTACTACCTGATAATAGTATAGTATGATACCTGAAGCCACTGAGGTTATCACAACAAGAATAGTCCAGTATGTAGTGTAATACAAACCTTTAGATTTACTTACAATGGTACTTCTTATGAAGATGATTAAAAGGACAATGGTAGATATCGCTCCGAAATAATAAAAGAATCCGGCCCACCCAACATCAGCAGCGAAACACAAATTGGAGTCCGTTTCTGCGTTGAAAGCTATTCCCCAGGGAGATTTATCAAATGCAGGAACCCCGTTCCCAAAAATAGGAGTGATAGCATTTGTTTGATTCTCGTATGTGTAATATTCCCAGGCGGTAATACGTATATTATCTTTATCATCATTTTCCTCTTTTTGCTCTTTTGATAGCTCAAGCATTGTCCGGTACGCAGGGATACGTGGCAAGACAATCAGGCCCACTAATACCGTTGCAGTGATGATTACAATTTTTTTTATAAAGCTTGTATTTTGGAGAATATAGAGCATCCCGAGCAAGGCGCTCAAGAAGATAATCTGGCGCGTTACTGAAAGGAATATCATTATCATGATGAAAGTTCCATAAAGTGCCCATTTCAATTTCTTAGTTTCTTTCCATTTTTGAATAGAATAAAACAATAAAAGTGGAAAAAGCTCTATATATACTATAGCAATTCGCACAATTCCGCGAGATAGGTCTTTATCCTCTACAGGACGCCCGAATGAGAATAACGGAGCACCAATCAGATTAACAGAATATACAAAAGCAGAAATAAAAGACAAAATTATTAGTGTTTTCATTACCTTCTCCCGCGGCACATTAAGCTTCAGGAAAACAAAGAAACATGAATATGACGCCAAATAAGAGAATGTTGTAATAAAAGAAGTTTTTAAACTTTGATTATGAAACCCTGAGGCCATGAAGCATGAAAACAAAATTCCGCATAAGAGAATGATATATGCCTTGCGCGGATATTTTGTAGATGAAGTATTCTTCCCAAAAAACAATCCATAACCCATCCCGATGATAAAGGCTATATAGAACACCAGCTTCTGCATGGATTCTGACAGAAGGCTTAACGGGTTAAAAAAACCCACGGAACTTATTATTATGAACAAAAAAATGAGATAGTTCATTTAAAAATCGAGACCAAGGTATATAGCCGGGTAAAGGTCATATGAATGATCGGTCATGCACTATATGGAAGTGTTATGTAGGGTGTTCAGAAGCGTTTACTTATTCGTTGCGATAAGGGCGATGTTGGGGAAGCGGCCTTCTTCAGCAAGATCATTTACATTTTTGATGTCGCCGGGGGTGGCCACTGCTGTGAGCACTGCCATCAGAGTAAGGTCTGTGACGGGAGCCAAAGCATAGGTTTCGCTATAATTTCCGACCTCAGAGGCAGCGATGACCACGTAGTCATATTCAGCCGTGAGCGAGTCGATGAGCTGAGGCATGCGGGCTGACGACAGCACGCGGCCGGGCACGTCGGCTATGCCGGCAGGGATGCCGTCGAGACCGGTGATTCCCATATAATTTGAGTGGAGGATATCGCTCTGTGTAGCTGTGCCGGAAGTGTAGTCGGCAAGCGAGGCGCCGGTGTTCTCAAGCCCGTCGGTGCGGTAATCCGCATCAATGATCACAGTTCTCTTACCCACCTCTGCCAGCGATGCAGCCAAGGCAAGAGCAGCGAAATCGCTCTTTTGTCCTGCTGCCGGAGCAGTTACGAGCACGCGTTTGCCATTAATGCGGTCAAGGGTGAATATGACGTCGGCACGGGTTTGCGCTGTCGAGGGTGTTACGGTCACGTTCATCTCATCGTTGCAGCCTGAGATCTCACCCAACACGGGCACTTTGGCCACAGCTTTGAGCCCTGCGAGATTGAAGAATCCTACTTTCATGTATTTCAGCAGGAAGATAAGTCCAAGGGCGATGATGCCGCCAAAAACCATAAAAATAAAGACTTTCTTAAAAGGCCCCATACCCACGGGGACCGACATCACGTGGGGCTGATCGATAGTGACGCAGCTCTGGGTGCTGGTGCTAAGAGAGATAGAGGTCTCTTCGCGTTGTTTGAGCAGGAAGAGATAGAGCTGCTCCTGCACGAGCTGGTCGCGCTTCATGCCCAGATATTCGCGCTCAAGGGTGGGATAGGAGTTGATTACCGTCTGAGTGCTTCCGGCTTTTGAGCGCACGTCTTTAAGTGCTATATTTGAATTGACGTAGGCTCGCTCCACGGATTCTTTTATATTGGAGAGAAGTGCGTCGAGCTGCTCGTCGATGAGCTTCAGAGTGGCGTTATTGTTTTTAGCCGAGGTCATCATCTTCATGCGCTCCAGCACGAGCTTGTTGTATTCCGAGATGGCGTCGTTGGCTGAATTGTTTGAACCGGCACTTTTGCCATCAATATTCACACCTGCTCCGAGTGCGGGTATCAGCTGATACTGGTTGGCAGGATTATTGATGAAGTCGCGGGTCGACTTGATGATGGCGTTTTCTGTCTGAGCCACAAGTAGCGAGTTTTCAATTTTTCCTACCTGCTGGAGCAAGAGTTGTGCATCAGCCTCAATGTCGGTGAGGTTATGCTGGGCTTTGAATGTTTCAATCTGTTGCTCGGATGTGCGCAGCTCATCGGAGAGCGAGGCCAAACGATTGTTGACCATTTGCAGGGTGCGATTGTTGCGTTGGTCTTTCTGTGAATCAGCAATGTCGTTGTAGCTCTCGATCACGGTGTTGAGCAGAAGGATTCCGAACTCAGGCTCATTCGTAAGGTACGAAAGCCAGAGGAAGTCGGCTTTCTTGTTGGGGATGGAAATGTCAACCGTCGATGCCAGCCCTTGAGCAGCATCATTGTACGAGGAAACAATGACTCTGAATTTCGAAGATTTTGACTTTATAAATGCCTCGGTGGTGTAGAATGAAAATTCACCTGTAGGCAGCTTCACTGTGCATGGCATAGTGAGATTCTTAAACTCGAAATCCTTTTTGAAGAGCTTGACCTTGATGTCAAATTTGTCATCCTTTTTGCGCGTGAGATTGAAAATATGCCCGATGGATAATGTATCAGCCACACTCTGGGGGAAATCTACCTTGATAGGCGGATTCAGGTGTGTGTATTTCCAGTTGAGCTTGCCTTTGTATTGGTAACCCACGTTGAGGCCGAGCTTGTGAGTAGTGCGCAGAAACTGGTCGTAGCTTCCAAGCACCATTGCCTCGTTTTCGGTCGACGATGAGCCCCCGAACATATCTCCGAAAGAGAAGTTCTTGGCTAAATCAAGCACCATGTTGTTTGACCCGCTCATGGTCGGAAGCATTACAGAGGCGGTGACCTGCTGAACCGGGGGATTTTTCAGATATGAGTACGCGCCATATGCTCCTGTCAAAAAGCATATGACCACAAACCATTTCCATTGCTTTAGGCAAAGGCGCACAAATGCCTGAATGTCAAAATGAAACGAATTAGCCGATGAGTTGTTTGATCCTTCCATGAGAGGGGGTAAAAATAAGCGTGAGGGGCTTGCACGCAAGCCACTCACTTATGAGGTTAAAATGTATTATCTAAAAATAGCCAGACAGGTTGAGGTGATCAGAGAGATTGTGGTGAGCACGATCGAACCGATTTGCAGGCGCTGAGAGAGTTGGGAATTATATGTTGCGTTGCTCTCCTTGATTTCGTTGGGCTCTACGTAAATGTAGTCGTTTTGCTTGAGGAAGAAATAGGGCGAATTCAGCACGTTGGCATCGTTGAGATTAAGCCGAGCGTGGGTGCGTTTGCCATTTTCTTCTCGGATTATAAGAACTGATTCGCGCTTGCCGTATTGTGTAAGGTCACCAACTTCAGCAAGGGCGTCGAGAATTGAGTATCGTCGCGAATTTACGCCGATTCGGCCCGGGCGAAGCACTTCACCACCTACGTTTACGTAGAAATTCATCATCTCAACCGTTACCGTGGGGTCAGCCACATCGGCGCTGATCATGGCCGTGAGCTTATCGCTAAGCTGCTCCAGGGACAGGCCTGCCACTTTGATTTTGCCAAGCACTGGGAAATTGATATATCCTTCTTTATCTACGGTATATGTGAGCATATTGCCTTGATCCACACGCTTTTCCGTGCCTGATTTGGCTGCGGTGGCAAGCGGGAGATTGTATGGAGCGCTGGCCGAAGGTACGGTCGACGATACCTGGATAAAAAGTTCGTCGCCGGGCTCGATGATTACGTCGTAATTCTGTGTGGATGAGATATCTACCTCGTCGATATTGGTAAAATATGGAAGCTCGGTGGCCTTTTGGCTACAAGAAGACAGAAGAAGCACACTTGCGAAAAAAGCCCACAGATATTTAGTTCTCATAAAACAGCTGTTCATGTATAAGTTTATACTATTTAACATATAGAAAACGCAGAGGTCGGGGATTTATTGCGTAGATTCAAAGAAAAATCTTGAAACAGCCTCCGCGCAACGGTCGCCATCGATTGCAGCCGATACGATGCCCCCGGCATATCCTGCCCCTTCTCCGGCAGGGAAAAGTCCGGGCATCGAGACATGTTGAAGCGTGTCAGGGTCGCGACTCACCCTCACCGGGGCTGAAGTGCGCGTTTCACACCCTACCACTGAGGCCTCCGCTGTCAGAAATCCCCGGTACTTCCGGCCAAACTCTTGAAACGCCTCTTGCAGCCTACCCGACACTTCAGGGGGCAGGAGCTGGTCAAGCCGTGCGGGGTGAACCCCGGCTGTGAAGGAGGAAGAGGGCAGGGAGGCCGATGCCTTGCCTGCGACAAAATCCGTCATGCGCTGTGCGGGAGCATTCTGAGTCCCGTCTCCGTCAAGGAAAAATTTACGTTCGATTCCTTCCTGATATTTCATCATGCGCAGAGGGTCTGAGCCGGGGATATCTTCGGGGAGAATCTCAACCACCATGCCGGCGTTGGCCCATTTGGTCGACCTTGCCGCGGGCGACATGCCGTTTGAAACAAACAGCCCCGGCTCGCTCGTGGCGGGGATGATATAGCCGCCCGGACACATACAGAATGAGTACACGCCTCTGTCGCCGACTCTCGTGAGCAGCGAATATTCAGCGGCTGGTAGGAATTTGCCCCGGCCCGAGGGTGAGTGGTAAAAGATCTTATCAATGGTCTGCTGTGGGTGCTCAAGACGCACTCCCACGGCTATTCCCTTTGGCTCAAGTGATATATTGCTCTCTGCGAGCATCTTATAGACATCACGGGCGGAATGACCTGTGGCAAGAATCACTGGCCCGTGCCATGTCTTATCTCCTGCTTTTACACCCGTCACTTTCCCGCCCTCGGCCACAAGCTCTGTGACGCGAGTTGAGAAATGCACTTGCCCTCCGCAGCGGAGAATCGTCTGCCTGATAGCGCGGATCACCTCCGGAAGTTTATCCGACCCGATGTGGGGATGGGCATCAACAAGGATGTCGGCCGAAGCACCGTGTTGATGCAGGATGGTGAGTATTTTATCCACCGAACCGCGCTTTTTGCTGCGGGTGTAAAGTTTGCCGTCGGAGAAAGCTCCTGCACCGCCCTCTCCAAAGCAATAGTTGGAATCTGGGTCTACTATTCCCTGTCTGCTTATCGCAGCCATATCGGGCTTTCTGTCCTCCACGCTTTTGCCTCTCTCGAGCACTATGGGCCTGATTCCAAGCTCGATAAGGCGCAAAGCGGCAAAGAGACCAGCCGGACCTGCTCCCACCACGATTGCCTGCGGGGCATCTTCCGGCAGGGTGTGGTAAGTGTCTTCCGGAGTGGGTATAGCAGCGGCGGCCTCAACCTCGTCAAGGTGAACATCCAGCGTCAGATTCACCATCACTTGGCGTTGACGGGCATCGATTGAGCGTTTGCGCACGTCTATGCGCTTGATACGGTTCACATCGATATTCTCCACTGTGGAGACGTGGGCTTGAAGGCGCAGGGGGGTATATGCAATCTCAGGAGTGGTTCTGAGGCTGATGGTTCGCTTCATATTGTTTGGTGTATTTACGGGTGGTGATCAGCATTACAATTAGCGCAAGCACAAACGACAGAAAATCGCTTCCCGCCATCGAGGCCCATACGCCGGGGATGCCCCAGAAACGAGGCAATATCCACAGCAAGGGCAGCAGCAAGAGCAGTTGGCGCGTGAGCGACAGGAAGATCGACAGTTTCGGCTTGCCGATCGATTGGAAATAGTTTTGAATCACTACTTGCATTCCCACCACAGGGTAAAGGATAAAATAAATGCGATAACCTGAGCGGGCGATGTCGATAATCGTCTGGTCAGTGGTAAACATTTTTGACAGGGTGTCGGGAAAGGCTTCGGTCACGATCCACCCGATCGAGGTTATGGCAAAGCCAATCCATATACCTTTATATAATGTGCTCTTTACGCGGGGCCAGTTGCCGGAACCAAAATTGTAGCCCAAGATGGGCTGCATACCTTGGGTCACACCAAAAACCACCATCACAAAAAACATCGTGGTGCGGTTCAGGATACCGTAAGCTCCCACGGCCATATTGCCCTCCGCGCCGCCATATTGCAGCAGCGCCTTATTCAGGAAAACTACCACCAGACACGCGCAGCAATTCATCAAGAAGGGCGACAAGCCGATGGCATAAATCCTCTGCACCAGACTCTTGGCAAATCCGCCCACCTTGAAATCAAACCTCACATAGGTCTTCTTTGAGAAAAAGTGGCAGAGAATCCACACCAAAGCCACGGTTTGGCCGCATACAGTGGCAAAAGCAGCTCCGGCTATTCCCCAGTCAAACTTGAAGATATAGATAGGAGCGAGAATCACATTTGTAGCCACCGAAAACAATGCCGAGAGCATGGCTTTTTTCGGATAACCCGTGGCACGCATGATATTGTTCAGGCCTATGAAAAGGTATGAAATGGGCGTGCCCCAGAGGATCACTCGCATAAATTCCTTCGCGTAAGGCAGCGTCTCGGGTGTGGCCCCGAAAAGGTGCAAAATGTCGTCGAGAAATATATAGGTTAGCGATCCAAAGACAAGAGAATGTATCAGACACAGGCCCGCCACGGTGTTCAGCACCTCGGTGGCGCGTGTCAGATTTTTCTGACCAAGGAAAATAGAACTGATGGCCGCACCGCCCACTGCTATCAGCGTGCAGAAGCCAATCACGAGATTCATCAACGGGAAGGTGATTGCCAGACCCGCGATAGCCATCGGTCCCACACCTTGACCTATGAAGATGCTGTCGATGATATTATATAAAGATGTGGCAACGCTGGCGATTACCGCCGGTACGGAGTATTTGACCAACAGCGAGCCTATACTCTTGGTCCCAAGGTCGTTAGGGGCGCTTGCCGAGGATGTGTTTGTCGTTTCTGCCATTCAATTCAGTTTAAAGAAAGGGAATCATATGATTCCGACTATTTCGGTAATTGATTGCAATCCGTTTTCTTTGCAGTAAAGCTCCAACCCGGCTGCGATTTCTGCACCGGCGTTGGGGTTGATAAACGATGCTGTGCCCACCTCCACTGCTGAGGCTCCGGCCATCAGGAATTGCAGGGCGTCATCCGTGGTGCAGATGCCTCCCAATCCAATCACGGGAATTTTCACGGCTTTGGCCGTTTGCCATACCATACGCACAGCCACCGGGCGCACAGCCGGTCCTGAAAGCCCACCGGTAATGGTCGACAGGCACGCCCTCCGATGCTTTACGTCCACAGCCATGCCCAGCAATGTATTGATCAGCGACACGGCATCTGCCCCTTCGGCCTCGGCCGCTCGCGCGATTTCTGTAATGTCGGTGACGTTTGGCGAGAGCTTCATTATCAACACCTTATCCCACGCTTTCCGCACGGCGCGAGTCACCTCTGCTGCCCCGGTCGCCGTTGTGCCAAAGGCCATGCCTCCTTGTTTTACGTTGGGACACGAGATATTGACCTCTATGGCCCGGATTCCGGGCAGAGGTTGCAGCCTTCGACACACCTCTACATAGTCGTCCACGCACGAGCCGGCCACGTTCACGATTATCTCACAACTGTATTTCTCTGAGATACGGGGGTAGATGTGCTCTATGAAGTAGTCCACTCCTTTATTTTGAAGTCCTACTGCATTAAGCATTCCCGACGGCGTTTCTGCCATGCGTGGCGAGGGATTGCCCTGACGAGCCGCCAGAGTCGTACCTTTCACGATTATGCCCCCGAGGGCGTTGACATCAGTGAGGCCGTCAAATTCCTCTCCGTATCCGAAAGTGCCCGAGGCCGTCAGCACGGGATTCTGCAGCTCAAGCCCGGCAATATTTACTTTTAATGATTCCATTTCAGACGTTTGATATTAAATACCGGTCCTTCCTTGCATACACACACATTTCCGCTGTCGGCCGTGTCTTCCACACAGCACAGACATGCGCCAAGACCACATGCCATCAAATTTTCAAGCGACACTTCGCATTCCTTACCTCTTGCTCCTGCGAGGGCTGCCACTGCCTTCATCATCTGCGTGGGTCCGCAGCTGTAGATGAAATCATACGCTTTTTGCATCGCGGGGTTAGCCATCACGGTGCCCGGGGTACCGGCAGTACCGTCGTTGGTCGAGATATAGACCTTCCCGTATTTGATGAGTTCGTTGACTATCAAAAGTGCCGACTTTGTGCGCGCCCCGATCAGGAAATTCACATCCACGCCCTTGGCCTTCAGTGTCTTGCCCAGAAAGAGTAGGGGAGCAGTGCCCACTCCGCCTCCCACCAGAAGCACACTCGCTCCGGCTTCAGCCTGCGAGAATCCATTGCCAAGGGGAAAAATGATATTGTACACCTCTCCAGGCCGGCTCTCCACCAGGCTCTTTGTCCCTGCCCCGGCATTGCGCACCAATAGCCACAGCCTGCCGCTTTCTATATTGCATATCGAGATGGGCCGACGCAAAAAGGTCGTTTTTGAATTTGGAATCTCAACCTGGGCAAATTGTCCCGGCCGCACATCCTCTGGCATCGTGCCTTCCTTGGGCGTGAGTTTAATCAAGGCGAAATCGGAGGAAATCTTCTCCACCGATTCGACACACATATCTAATTTAACCGGCATTCGTAAAATCGTTTGTATTGAAAATTTTCTCCATTGCCTTGATCTGGTCGGGACAAGTGGAGGATATACTTTTGGTCTTCTTTGCTATATCAGTGAGCATTTGCAGCGATATTGGTTTTTGAGCCAGAAAGGCCTCTTCAGCTGCTTCATTGATTACTGATTCAATGTCTGCACCATTAAACCCGACAGTTGCTTTGGCCAAAGCCGGGAGCCATTCTTCCCATTTAACTCCTTTCAGAGCCATGGTATCTTTCCGCTTGCCCAGGTGCACTTTAAAAATTGATGCGCGCTCTTCCTGATTTGGAAGTAGCACTTTAAAGATTTCATCAAATCGACCTTTGCGCTTGAGCTCGGCGGGGAGGTTTTCGGCTGAATTGGCCGTGGCGATGATGTAGACTGAGCTTGTCTTGTCCTGCATCCATGAGAGGAAATAGCCGAACATCCTGGTCATGATGTCGTTATGCCCGCCTACGCCCGAAAATGCCTTCTCGATCTCGTCGATCCATAGCACACACGGCGCGGCAGCCTCTGCAATGCGGATGGCCGACCGGAGGTTAGCCTCGCTCTCGCCCACATATTTTCCCATCAGGCTGCCCATGTCTAATTTCAGCAACGGAGCCCCGAAGATGTTGGCCGTTGCTCGCGCGCAGAGCGATTTGCCGCACCCGGGCATCCCCACGATAAACACTCCCTTGGGCATGCTCACCCCGTAAAGCGCGGCCTGCGAGTAGTTTCGCGTGATTCCGGCCTTGCGCGTCAGGTATTTCTTTAGGGTGTTCATGCCGCCGATGTCTTCAATCCGGTCCGGAGCATCAATCAGCTCAAGGATTCCGGCTTGCTTTACCATCGCCTTCTTCCGGCGCAAAATCATATCCTTGTCATCGGCCGAGAGCGATCCGTTTTGGCTCATGGCCACGTCAAGCATCCGGTCTATCTCAAAGGCAGTCATGCCCTTGAGAGTGGAGGCGAGTTCGGCGATATCTTCGGGCTTGAAGGCAGAAAATTCGTTAGTGGTTAGGTGCTGGTTGATGAGCTCTGCGATTTCCTCGTCATCGGCAAGGGGGATGTCGAGATAGCTGACAAAACTCTTCAGTTCCACCGGCACCCGGCTCTGAGTCGATACAATTATTATTGTGGTATTGTACCATGGATCATAGAGCCGCCGCTGTGCCATTTGCAGCAGCAGTGTGCGCACCTGCGGGTCTTCGATCTCGTCGTGGATCTCTTTGAGCACGAGATATTTCTGAGGCAAGGCACGGGTGGGTTGGAATGTCTCCTCATCATATGGCGGCTCGCGCAGGTATTCTTTCTTCAAATAATCGGCAAGCGATACCGGCAACTGTGTCTTCGGCACTTTCGAGCCAAAATCCACCTGTCCGGCTGCCGGAGTCCACTCCTCAACAGTCGCCCCGGCCACTGACTCTGCAATGAGAGCATCCACACGCACGAAGTCGTAGTTGCAGATATAGATAATCGGCATGTTCACGTCGACCATCTTCCTGAAATCCATTACGTTGCTATGCTTCATTGTCAAAGTAGGTTTGGTAATTATTCACCAGGGTTTCGGTCACGATATAAATGATCTGAGCCGAGAACGTGGCATGACAGAAATCATCGAGGGTCTTGATTTCTTTTTTTCGGGTTTTTACCGTGCTGCTGTACACCACTCCCTGATGGCTTAACAACGGGAGTCCGGGTATGGCACCAACTGACACGGATCCACCCTTGTCAAAAAACTGCATCTTGCACAGAGCGGCAATAAGGCGGACTACCTTCATGTATCTGGCTTTGTGACGCGATTGCATGAGATCCAAAACATCGGATTGCCCTACTAAAATCGAAGGCCAATAGCGGCTTCCGCTCTCTTCCGCTCTCTTCGAGTAATAATTGCGATTTGCAAGACTAATGGTGTGAAGTGCAGTGTTTAGGAATGTTGTGTTTTCCTCATCGTCTAATTTTAAATTCGGACGGTATGGACGGATTAAGCGTATGTTTGTGAGCCAGAATTTGAGCTCGTTCAAAATATTTCGAGCAGCTGTCTGCTCCACGATTTTCTTCACCTTGTCGTCTGAAGCAAACTGCTTCATCACGGCTTTTGCCCGTCCGGTGTGTGAAAGGGTCTCGAGGTATCCGGCAAGTTTGAGAGCCGACTCGGCATCTTCGGGATTCAGGTACGGTAGCACCTGATTCCACAGTTCCTTATTCTTCACTTCCTCCCCGCCAAAGTCTGATTCGGCAAAAGCAAGGGCTAACGCCTGATTTTCACGAAGCAGTCTTGCGTGAAGCAGGTTCTTTAGGTTTGTTTCCAGCCCGAGCTCCTTCCATTTTGACGCCAGAGAGTCAAGCGAGTCAAAATCAAAGAAGGCGTGAAGAAACGATGTTATGGTCTCCACTTGGGAAAAATCCGCTCCTGCAAAACTCTCAATCGCGGCAGCCTTAGCCGGCTCATCAATTTGCACGAGCCAGCGCCCCAGGCGACCGTCAGCCACGAGCGGCGCAAGGTCGGCCACGCTGAATCTGCGCAGCAGCGAGTCAAGGTCGGCATGGCTGGTGCCTCCCGAAGATATTCTGATCTTTACGCGTCGAGCTATCGGGGAGAGGTTCATGAAAAGAGTCCTTTTACGAAATCGGTCACCTTCTTTGCCGCTGTTTTCACTTTTTCAACACCGGCAGTAATGGCCACTTTCACCTTGTCGGCTATCTTTTGCGCTCCGACCACGATCGCAGGCACAACCTTATGGTCAAGCACCTCTACGACCTTTTCAGCTGCCGGTCGGAAGGCGCGAGTCTCAGGCCACTGCTCCTCCACCCAGTCAAACGCTTTGTCAGCCCAGATTCTGATGGAAACGCTCGCTGTTGTGCCCACGCGCTCAACCAGTTGGTCCACTACGCGGTGCATGTTGGCAGTAAATCGCGCTGCTTTGCGGTCAAGCCCGTCCTCATAAGCCTCTTCCGGCGAGATCTCTCCGGTTCCGGCTTGATATTCCAGACGCAGGTCTTCGATTATCTTATCTGCTGTCTCGGCAAGTGTTGCAGGGCTGTAAGGCTCCTCGTCCTCAATGATTCCGAGCTCTCGTGCAGCAGCAATGGCAGCCGCAAGTTTCTTCTTTTCAAGGGTAAGAGGCTCGTTGCCTTCGAGTTGCTCTTTGCTTACTAATTCTGCCTCGGGCATCACTATCGCCTCGGGCACTTCAGCTATGATTTCACCCACGCCTCCGTCAAGCGTATCCGGGCTCAGAGGGGCCACGACCTCGCAATCGTCTACGATTATGTCTTTCAGCTCTTCGTTATCCATGATTTCACTTTTTGAAGTTGTTTGGCAATAGCTGCAAGGATCACGTTGCGCTCCTCTTCAGGAAATTGCTCGGTGGCTTTCTCCACTTTATTTTCTATCCAAGCTCGGCGGCTCTTTCCGTGAGCCTTGGCAAGGAGCAGGTTGTCGTATTCTTTCTGGTAACTGTCGATGATGCCGCAAGCCTCCATTACTCGGCTGCGCGCATCCTCATCCAGCCCCATTTCGGCGAGCTTGCCCTCGAGAGCTTGCTCTACTGTGAGCTCGGGATGCTCTGCAATCGCGCTATTCAATTGGTTTACAATATCTTGAAATGTCATATGCGTGGTTTTGTCACAACAAATTTAGCAATTTTTTTGCAGTTGAAGAAATTTTTCGTAAGTTTGTTGAAAATTTCTCATCCAATGATTACATCTTCACTCCGTTTCGCCCTCTCCTCGCTTTGTGTTCTTTCTTGCTCGTTGGCCTTTGGCTGGAGCCAGAAAGGCCACGACGTCACCGCCCACATCGCCGAGCGCCACCTCACCCCGGCGGCCAAAGCTGCAGTCGACTCCCTCTTTGAAGGCAAATTGCTCGTGTATTGGAGCAACTGGCTCGACAACGCCAGCCACAACAAGGAGCATTACTACACCAAAACCTGGCACTACAAGAATATCGACGGCTCGGGCGACTACAATCTCTCGGTCCAGCACCCCAAGGGCAACATCATCACCGGCCTTACCTCTCAAATCGAGATCCTGGCCTCTCCATCTGCCTCACGCGAGGCTAAAGTCCTGGCTCTTAAGATTGTGACCCACCTCCTGGGCGACCTCCACCAACCCATGCACATGGGCAAGCTCACTGACTGGGGCGGCAACAAGGTGAAAGTGAAATTCTTTGACCGCGACACAAATCTCCACTCTGTCTGGGACAGCAACGTGGTGGAGACCGGCCACAAATGGAGCTATACCGAATGGGCCGACCAGCTCGATCGTCCGGTCCTCTACGATGAGGAGCAAATCGTATCGGGCGATCTCAATGACTGGGGCATCGAGACTTGGGAAATCGCAAAAAAGGTGTATGAGGCCACGCCCTCGGGCACCAAGATTTCTTACAATTATGTGGCCGACTGGACCCCGGTGGTGGAAAAGCAATTCCAACGCGGTGGCCTCCGCCTGGCCCACGTCCTCAATTCCGTCTTTGACCCCGACTATCGCCGGGCCCGCAATTCCATCTTCGGAAATTGATGCCTTGCCTTCTTCCAATTCTCTAAATATCCCGATATCACAAAATAAGAACGGTGCTTTTTCGGTTTTCCCGATTGAGCATCGTTCTTATTATGGGGCCACACCAAAGGATGTAGATGAAACTCCGAATAGACAGGATTTGAGTGCCGCTCAACCTTTGAAATCCACCGGTGCCTCAATGGGCACTTCCTCTCCGGAGAGAGGACGAGGCCAGTCATTGGATGAGAAAGCTTGTCTCGGAAGTTTAGAATGATTTGAAGAGTTTCCCAATCTACTTTGATGTGGTGATGGGGGAAAGCGGCTCTCTTGCCCTTTCAGAATTATAACGCAAAGGTAATCAAAAATGTTTGACGGTGCAAATCTCCGCCAAAATATTTTTCACCTTAATTTAGCCTCAACTTGCGTCAATCGGGTTCCAACCCGGCCGGCTACCGGTCAATCGAGCTTCAGCACGGCAAGGAAAGCTTTCTGCGGCACCTCAACCGATCCGATCTGCTTCATGCGCTTCTTGCCTTGTTTCTGCTTCTCGAGGAGCTTGCGCTTGCGCGAGATATCGCCGCCGTAGCACTTGGCCGTTACGTCTTTGCGCACAGCCTTGATCGTCTCGCGTGCGATGATTTTTGCACCGATTGCGGCCTGGATGGCGATGTCAAACTGGTGGCGGGGTATCAGCTCTTTCAGCTTCTCGCACATGCGGCGTCCGAAGGTCACGGCGTTATCGGCATGGGTGAGGGTGGAAAGTGCGTCTACGCTCTCGCCGTTGAGCAGGATGTCGAGTTTCACCAGACGCGAAGGGCGGAAGTCGTGGATGTGATAGTCAAATGACGCATAACCCTTAGAGATGCTCTTGAGCTTATCGTAAAAGTCGATCACGATTTCTCCGAGTGGCATGTCAAAGACCAGCTCTACGCGGTTGCCGGAGATGAATTCCTGCTTGATGAGCTCGCCGCGCTTGCCCAGACACAGGGTCATGATCGGTCCGATGAAATCTGTCGTCGTGATGATCGATGCGCGGATGTATGGCTCTTCGATATGGTCGATGAGCGTCAGGTCGGGCAGCCCGGAGGGATTGTGCACCTCGGTCATGTTGCCCTTCTTGTCATACACCTTATATGATACGTTTGGCACAGTCGTAATCACATCCATATCAAATTCGCGCCCGAGACGTTCCTGCACGATTTCCATGTGCAGCAGGCCCAGGAATCCGCAACGGAATCCAAACCCGAGAGCCATCGACGATTCGGGTGTAAAGGTCAGCGACGCATCGTTCAGCTGGAGCTTTTCAAGCGAGGCGCGGAGGTTTTCAAAATCCTCGGTCTCGATAGGGTAAACACCGGCAAACACCATGGGCTTGACATCCTCAAACCCGGCGATGGCCTTGTCGCAGGGGCGGTTCACATGGGTAATGGTGTCGCCCACGCGCACCTCCTTCGAGGTCTTTATGCCGGATATGATATAGCCCACGTTGCCGGCCGACAGCTCTTCGCGTGGCGACATCTGCAGCTTCAGCACTCCGATCTCGTCGGCGTGATATTCCTTTCCTGTCGACACAAATTTCACAAAATCATTCTTTCTGATCGTGCCGTTCACGATTTTGAAATATGCGATAATGCCACGGAAGGGGTTGAACACGGAGTCAAAAATCAAAGCCTGCAGCGGAGCCGACGGGTCGCCGGTCGGGGCGGGTATTCTCTCCACGATGGCTCGCAGTATTTCATCAACTCCGACACCTGTCTTGCCGCTGGCCCGGATTATCTCTTCGCGTTTGCATCCTAAAAGGTCCACGATCTGGTCTTCCACCTCGTCGGGCTTGGCCGAGTCAAGGTCACACTTATTGATCACAGGGATGATCTCCAGATCATTGTCAATGGCCATATACAGGTTGGAGATGGTCTGTGCCTGAATGCCCTGCGAGGCATCGACAATCAGCAGCGCACCCTCGCAAGCGGCAATCGAGCGCGACACTTCGTAGGAGAAGTCTACGTGCCCCGGAGTGTCGATAAGATTCAGGGTATAATGCTCGCCGTCGATGATGTGCTCCATCTGGATCGCGTGGCTCTTGATGGTGATCCCGCGCTCGCGCTCAAGGTCCATGTCGTCAAGCACCTGTGCCTCCATGTCTTTGGCGGCTACGGTGTTGGTGTATTCCAACAGGCGGTCGGCAAGCGTGGATTTGCCGTGGTCAATATGTGCTATGATGCAGAAATTGCGGATATTTTTCATTTTGGGATATTTTGTGCAAAGTTACTCTATTTTGACGAAATACACAAATTTGCAATTTTCGGAATTAATACGTACCTTTGCCACGAATTTCTTTGATCGTAAAACATAATCCTATAAAATTTATAAGAATGAAACTTCTTGAAGGAAAAACAGCGATTATCACCGGCGCCGCTCGCGGCATCGGCAAAGCTATTGCTCTCAAATTCGCCGAAGAAGGCGCCAACATCGCTTTCACCGACCTCGTAATTGACGAAAACGGAAAAGCCACCGAGGCTGAAATCCAAGCCCTGGGCGTGAAAGCTAAAGGCTACGCCTCTAACGCTGCTGACTTTGAACAGACCCACGCCGTGGTCGAGGAAATAATGAAAGACTTCGGCCGCATCGATATCCTGGTCAACAATGCCGGCATCACAAAAGACGGCCTGATGATGCGCATGTCCGAGCAGCAATGGGACGCCGTGATCGCTGTCAACCTCAAAAGCGCCTTCAACTTCATCCACGCTGTCCTGCCCATCATGATGCGTCAGCGCTCTGGCTCGATCATCAACATGGCTTCGGTTGTTGGTGTTCACGGCAACGCCGGTCAGGCCAACTACGCTTCCTCTAAAGCCGGCCTCATCGCTCTGGCTAAGAGTGTGGCTCAGGAAGTGGGCTCCCGCGGCATTCGCGCCAACGCCATCGCTCCCGGCTTTATCGAGACTGCCATGACAGCTGCTCTGCCCGACAGCGTCCGCGAAGAATGGTGCAAGAAAATTCCTCTGCGTCGTGGCGGCAAAGTGGAAGACATCGCCAATGTGGCCACCTTCCTCGCCTCTGACCTCTCTGGCTATGTCTCGGGCCAGGTTATCCAGGTAGACGGCGGCATGAACATGTAATCCAACCCCCCTTCATACTGTATTAAAAATCCCCCTTGGCGATAAAGTCGAGGGGGATTTAATATTGTGGGGTTTATTATTTAAGGGTAGGGGGCTTACTTCAGCAAGTCCACTGAGCGATTGATAAAGGCAGCGAGTTTTTCACCTTTGAGCAGGCCGGCGGCCAGAAGGGCAATGTCGGCAAGCTGCGAGAAGGAGGGAGTGGCGGCTGCATAGTCGTCGATGAGCTTGTGCTGCTGATCACGCAGTGTGGCTATCTGCTGCTCGAGCTCTGCCTTCTTATCTATGTCCTCATCTTTCAGGCCATCTACTTCCTTACCGAGGTCCACGCCCTGATTGATAAGAGGAAGGACGTCTTTTTCGAGGGCAACGTTAGCCTCGCTCATCACTTTCTTCATCACGGGATTGTTGACATTGACCACAAGGGTATAGCTGTCAGGCATCTCCCCGAAGTATGACATGCCGGGCTGCATGGCTGCCATTTCTTTCATGCGTCGCATGTATTCGTTGCGGGTTATCACCACAGGAAGTGCGTCTTCCGACAGGCTCTCGACCGAAACGAGATAGTTTGACTTGCCGTCTTTCTGCTCGTCCTCAAGGCAATAGCGGAAGGCTTCGGTGATGATTTCACGCTGCACGGGGGTGATTTCTGTCTTTGTTTCGGATTCCTTACGTATGATATTGTCAATCACGTCGGAATCTACACGCACAAAGCGCACTTTTTCAAGTTTGCTTTCAAGCAGACCGATGAAGTGGGCATCGAGTTGGCCGTCCATCACCAAAACGCTGTAGCCGCGCTTGGTGGCAGCCTCAATAAATGAGTACTGGCCCACGGGGTCGGTGGTGTAAAGATACACCAGAGTGCCGTCTTTGTCTTTCTGCTCGCTCTCGACCAGGGTGCGGTATTCATCCGGTGTGAAGTATTTGCCCTCGGTGTCCTTCAGGAGAACAAACTTCATGGCTTGCTCGCAGAATTTTTCGTCGGTGAGCATGCCGTACTCGATGAAGACTTTTATGTCGTCCCATTTTTGCTCGTAGTCGGCGTGATTTGAGCTGAAGAGTTCTTCCAGTCGGGCGCTTACTTTCTTGGTGATGTATGCCGAGATTTTCTTCACTGCGGTGTCGGATTGAAGGTAAGAACGCGACACGTTAAGAGGGATGTCGGGCGAGTCAAGCACGCCTTGCAGGAGCATCATGAATTCGGGCACCACGCCTTCCACCGAGTCTGTAACGTACACCTGATTGCAATAGAGCTGGATGCGGTTTTTGGTGAGCTCGAAGTTGTTTTTGATCTTCGGGAAGTAGAGGATACCGGTCAGGGTGAAGGGATAATCCACGTTGAGGTGGATCCAGAACA
>CAZNRK010000020.1:25546-30395 GCA_964575435.1 uncultured Bacteroides sp. | reverse complement strand
GGTCACGGGTCTTGATACGGCAGAGGTTAAGACATGCATTGTGCATTGACTGATAGACGTAGGTGCCTTCGCCTGTCTGGTTGCGGAGCTGAAGGGCAGCAAGCAGACCGATCAGAAGGTGCATACCGGTGTTAGAGTCGCCAAGAGCAGCACCGCTCTGGGTGGGGATGTTGTATTCCCCTTCAAACCAACCGGTAGTGGTGGCGGCACCGGCAGTAACCTGTGCGATAGGCTCATAAGCCTTCAGGTCTTTATATTTTGAAGAGAGGGGGAAACCCTTGATTGTGCCGTAGATGCAACGGGGGTTGAGCTGGTGCACGACTTCCCAGCTGAAGCCGAGCTTGTCCATTGCACCGGGGTGGAGGTTTTCTACGAAGATGTCAGCTTCCTTGATAAGTTTGGTCAGGATGGCCACGCCGTCGGGAGTTTTGGCATCGAGGGTGAGGGATTTTTTGTCGGAGTTCAGCTGCAGGTAGTAGTAGCTGGGGAGGTTAGGGTTGAACTGGAGTTCATCGCGGGTGGCATCACCTACACCGGGACGTTCGATTTTAATTACGTCGGCGCCCAGCCATGCGAGCATCTGGGTGCAGGAGGGTCCTGATTGTACTTCGGTAAAGTCAACGACTTTGATACCTTTAAGAGGAGCTGTGTTCATAGTTTTCGTGTTTTTATTAGGTTATTGATTTGTGTTTTTAATTCAATTACACTAATCAAACACGCTATCAATGAAAAAGGTTTATCTCTTACCGAAAAAAATTAACATCACCCCTAATATGCTGCCATGTAGCATCTATAATATATGAATCAGGTCAATCGGTTATTTAAAAAATGTAAGGCCGCTACAGAGGCGACCTTACATTGTGGATTTTAGAATACGTAACCGACTGAAATGGTGAAGATATTACGGCGCAGGTGCAGTTTGCCGTATTCCTTGCCAAGGAGGTCGGTCATGCCCGGGCCACCGGAGAGCTCGGCGATAAAGTTGTTTTGATAGTGGAACCTCACACCGAAGAGCCATTGCATGTCAAGACGGTGGAAGCCGTGGCCATAGAGTTGGGTGTTGTTTTTGTAATTCGTCTCATAGCCGGAGGGGATGTTGAGGTGGTTTTTCATGCTCAGGCCCACGTTGAGCTGCGGACCTGTGAAGGCCGAGATGGCGATGTCGTCGGTGAAGTCAAACCGGTAGCCGGCCACCATAGGGATGCGGAAGCCCACGTTGCGCAGCGAGCCGTCGGTGAGCGTGGTGCGAAGGTCTGAGTCGTCAGTGATCACCACGTCGGGCATTCCGATTGTATTATAAAAAAAGCTAAGTCCGGGCTCGAAGTAAAAGGCCTTATGGAGGGGAATATCATAGTAGGCACCAATTGAGAAGCCAGAGCCGTTGCCATACACTTTCGCTCCATTAGGATAAGAGGCTGAGGGAGAGTTCAAATCCCAAGACAGGCGCACGCCCAGGCGGGGTTGGTCGTCGTTTTGAGCTGATGCCGTGAGGGCTGCAAGGAGGCAAAGGAGGGGAAGGAAGAATTTTTTCATTTTGGAGGAATTTTGGGTAAAAATTTCGTATTTGCTCCCCGGATGCGGGGGAGGATGCGCAAAGTTACAAAAAATAATCGTACCTTTGCGACTGAAATCAATGAAATCACGTTTTTACCCGATATTTCGTCTTATATTTTTGCTTATCGCAGTCGTGGCGCCTCTTACGGCCATGGCTCAGGAGGCCGTGGGCCCGGTTGCTGTCGCAGTTGCCGATACCATTCCGACCATTTCTGAGCAGACCGACACTGTGTCTCCGTCCCGGCCGGGACTGGTCACTCGCGTGCTCAATTATTTCCGCGACACCAATAAGGAGACACCGGCCAAGCGCTTCGATTTCAGCTTCATAGGAGGTCCGCATTACAGCTCTGATGCCGGCTTTGGCATCGGCCTGATTGCAGCCGGCCTCTATCGCGCCGACCCCACAGACACTTTGATGATGCCCTCATCGGTGTCGATTTTCGCCGATGCCACCACCAACAAATACTTCAACGTGGGTGTGGAGGGCTACCACCTCTTTGCCCGCGACCGATACAGAATCACCTATAGCGGTGTGTTTCAATCCCTTGCCACGAAATTCTGGGGCATTGGATATGATCAAGAAATCAACGACGACAACGAATCGCGCTACGATGTGCTGCGCATGAAGGTCGACGCCCGTTTCCTCTTCCACCCGGCGCGCCACCTCTACATGGGGCCGAAGTTTACGTTTGACTATGTGCACGGGCGCAATTTCCGCAAGCCCTGGCTCTGGCAGGGGCAAGGCGCCATCTCCACCACTTTCGGCCCGGGTTTGAGCCTGTGGCTCGACTCTCGCGATAATATCTCCAATGCCTACCGAGGCGTGTACGTGGCTCTTGAGCAGTCGTTTTTCCCCGCTTTTATCGGAAACAAGCACGCTTATTCGTGCACGGAATTTACTGTCGCAACCTATCATCAAGTGTGGAAAGGCGGTGTGCTGGCATGGCGCGGACATGCCTTCCTGGGCTACGGCGACATGATGTGGTCTCAGCTCTCTGTCTTAGGCGACGGCCATAGCATGCGCGGCTACTATCAGGGGCGCTACGCCGACAAATGCTCCTGGGATCTGTGCGTAGAGTTGCGTCAGCACCTGTGGCGGAGAAATGGCGCTGTGGTATGGGTTGGAGCCGGCGAGGTGTTCGATAAGATTTCCCGCATGAGGCTCAATCAGATCCTGCCCAATGCCGGCGTGGGCTATAGGTGGGAATTCAAGCACCGGGTCAACATCCGGGTCGACGTGGGTTTTGGCCGCAACGGTGCAGGTTTTATGTTTAACATTAACGAAGCGTTTTGAAAAAGTCATTTATAAAATCTTTGACCCTTTCGGGGGTGTTGCTATGGGCGGTGCCGCTGTTGCTGCTCGTGCCCAATGTGTGTCTGACTGTGACAGAGCAATGGTCGGCGATGTCAAAAATCACTGACCTGGTGCTCCCTGCCGGCTTATATCTGCTATTGCTCGCGTGTTCGCCCAAAGTGGGGCGCACGGTGCTGTGGTGCATCCCGCTGATGGTGTATTGCGCATTCCAGATCGTCCTTATCTACCTCTACGGCGAGAGCATCATCGCCATCGACATGATCATGAACGTCTTCACCACCAACCCCGGCGAGGTGGCCGAACTGCTTGGCAATCTGTTGATTGCGATCTTTACGGTCATAGTGCTTTACCTTCCGCCCATCGTGGCCGGCATCGTGGCTGTGAGACGAAAAAAAACGGCAACCGTTGCCATGCTTCCCCCGGCAAGGCTCACCGGAGGAGTGCTTACCGGAGTAGGAGTAGTGCTCCTTATATTGTGCTACATCCTGGTGCCCGGCTATAGACTTGAACGCGAACTTTTCCCCGTCAATGTCATCTATAACACCGGTGCTGCCATTAACCGTGCACGCTTCATCGCCGATTACCACCGCACCAGTGCCGATTTCTCATACCATGCCTCCTCATCTCGTCCTGAGGCCGACCGTGAGATCTACGTCCTGATCGTGGGTGAAACCTCACGAGCCGATAACTGGCAACTCGCCGGCTATTCGCGCCCAACAAACCCCCGACTGAGCCGGCGCGACGACGTGGTCTTTTTCTCCCACGCCCTCTCAGAGAGCAACACCACCCACAAGAGCGTGCCCATGATCATGAGCTACCTTGATTCCGAAACCTTCGGCGATTCCATCTATACCACCAAGGGCGTCTTCACAGCCTTCCGCGAAGCCGGATTCTCCACTGCTTTCCTATCAAATCAGCGACGTAACCGTTCGTTTATCGAATTTTTCGGCAACGAAGCTGACCTCACCGAGTATATATCCGACTCTGCCGGTCCGCAGCTCGACGGCGAGCTTCTGCCCCGCCTCCGTGCCTTCCTTGACAGCCACCCGGAGGGCAAGGTCATGGTAGTGCTCCACACCTATGGTTCGCACTTCAATTACAAAGAACGCTACCGCCCCGAGGATGAATTTTTCACTCCCGCCGACCGGTCCGAGGCCACAATCGACAATCGCGACCAACTCATCAACGCCTACGACAACACCATCCGGTACACAGATGCCTTCATTGATTCCGTGATCTCGGCGGTGGAGATTCAGGGTTGCCCGGCTGCAGTGGTCTATCTTTCCGACCACGGCGAGGACATCTTCGACGATGAGCGTCACCGCTTCCTCCACGCATCGCCCACGCCCACCTTCACCCAGCTGCACGTGCCGCTTCTGGTGTGGACCTCTGAGCAGCACCGTGAGCTCTATCCGGAGCTCACCGCGCGGGCTCGCAGCCACGCACGCGCAGAGGTGTCGTCCACAGCCTCGGCCTTCCCCAC
This sequence comes from uncultured Bacteroides sp., assembly GCA_964575435.1. GTDB lineage: Bacteria > Bacteroidota > Bacteroidia > Bacteroidales > Muribaculaceae > CAG-873. The sequence continues at coordinate 26,043 of CAZNRK010000020.1, read as the reverse complement.
CTTGCTGCAGCTCGCCGGCATTTCCTCGACTTACCTTGACCGCTCTCACGCTCTCACCGACAGCCTCTTCCGATCTGCCCCACGCACCTATGTCACCGACCATAACGAAAGTGTGCCTCTATCCAAGAGCGGCCTCCGCGCCCCTGACTTCGACGCATTTGCCGCCCGGGGCATTTCTGCAGAATAATGGGATTGAGCTCACGAGATATGATGAAGGCCGATCGGTTGGCGCTCCTTGTGGTAGCGCTCGCGCTTCTGGTGGTTGGGTGCAGTCTTGGAGTCAGGAGTTGCCGCCGTGCTGCGTCAACAGATGCGAAGCCCCCGATTGTGATAGGTGACACAGTCAGGCTTCCTGTGCCCACGGCCAAGGCCGATTCAGACAGCACTGCGGTGAAAAAGAGACGCGGAGGCCGCAAAAAGAAAGACAAACCCCGCACCCCCGCCAAACGCATCCCCGAGAGCCGCGACCCCTTCACCGACGTCATCCCCCCGATAAA
>CAZNRK010000020.1:0-25446 GCA_964575435.1 uncultured Bacteroides sp. | reverse complement strand
TGGATCAGGAGTTTCCTTCTCAATTGCTTGAAACGGCGGTGACGGAGCTGTCGCGGTTGCCGGGGGTGGGGCGCAAGACGGCTCTGCGTCTTGCTTTGCATCTGCTCCGGCAGGATGAGGCCGCAGCATCTCAGCTCGGCAACGCCATCATCGACCTGCGCCACAAAATCCGGTATTGCCGCGTGTGCCACAACATAAGCGAGACAGACGTGTGCCCGATTTGCGCCTCTGCATCGCGCGATGCCTCCACGATTATGGTGGTAGAGAGCATCCGAGATGTGATGATTTTTGAGAACACCGGCAGCTATCGCGGTCTATATCACGTGTTGGGTGGCATGATTTCGCCCATCGACGGCATCGGGCCCGACAAGCTGCAGATCGACTCGCTCGTGGCACGTGTGAAAACCTCCGACATAAAGGAAGTGATCCTTGCCCTTAGCGCCACCATGGAGGGCGACACCACCAATTATTACATCTACCGGCGCCTAATGGGTTCCGGAGTGAAAGTGACACAGCTTGCCCGGGGCGTAACCGTGGGCAATGAGATTGAATACACCGACGAGATCACCCTGGCCCGGTCGCTTGCCGGTCGCACTGAGCTTTCGGATAATTAAAAATTAAGAATTATATTTTTGAATTTGGCAGGTGCCGGTCACCTGAGTTTTTTTACGACCTATGAAATTTACTCATCAAGAACTTGCTGCGGTGACGAAAATGGTCATCGCAATGGCCACGGCCGACGGCGTGATCCGCGAAGAGGAAAAGAATTTTATCGCCTACGAGCTTTCGCGTTTCGGAGTGAAACCCGAGCAACTCAACGCTCTGATCGACAGCACTGTGGCTCTGCCTTTTGACGAAGCTATTGCAGCGATCTCTGCTATGGATGAAGAGAGAAAATTTTACGTGAGCGCTTTCATGGGTGGAGTGATGAGTTGCGATGGCGAGGTAGATATGACCGAGCTGCGCCTGTGGCAATACACTTGCGCGCTGTGTGCACTGCCTAAAATCACCCTTGACCAGGCCAACGATTACATTAGAAATCTCGACTGACCCTCACTGACGTTTCCCCATGTCTCCAGCCCCACAAATAGCCGTAATCATCCTGAACTGGAACGGCGAGACGCTCCTGCAGGAGTACCTCCCGGAGGTGATTCGCAACACAGACGCCTCTCTTGCACGCATAATCGTAGCCGACAATGGCAGCACCGATGGTTCGGTGGCCCACCTCCGCGATAAATTCCCGGAGGTGGAGGTTTTTGAGTTGGGCCGGAACTATGGTTTTGCCGGTGGCTACAACCGTTGCATCGAGCGTTACCGCGATTATCCACTTGCTGTGTTGCTAAATTCCGACGTGGCTCCGCGTCCGGGGTGGGTAGAGGCGATGTATGCCTTTATGCAGGCCAATCCGGCCGTGGCTGCTTGCCAGCCCAAGATTCTGAGTCGGCGCGAACCGGAGAAATTTGAGTACGCCGGGGCTTCCGGTGGATTTATCGACCGCAACGGTTACCCATACTGTCGCGGGCGAGTTTTCGACAAGGTAGAGACCGACCACGGCCAATACGACACGGCCATCGATGTGTTTTGGGCCACCGGAGCGGCACTGATGGTGCGCACAGAGGCATATCTGGAGGTAGGGGGCCTTGATGAGGCGTTTTTTGCACACATGGAGGAGATTGACCTGTGCTGGCGGCTGCAGTTAGCCGGTTATCGCGTGGCCGTGGAACCCAAAGCAGCCGTGGAGCACCTCGGAGGTGCCTCCTTGCCCAAATCCAACCCCAAAAAGACCTATCTCAACTTTCGCAACAACCTGTTGATGATGCACAAAAACCTTCCGGATGCCACCCGCAGCCGGCATATCTTCAAGCGGATGGTGCTCGACGGTGTGGCGTGGGTGAAGTTCGCTCTAACGGGACATTTCGCCGATGCGGCAGCCATCTGGCGTGCACACCGCGACTTCAGAAAGATGCGCAGCAACTATACCACTCACCCCACCACCGACCTTCTCGCCGGCCGCCCCAACATCCTCCTTCTCCACTACACCGGCCGCTCCCTTTGACTGGGAGGGTTGACTGGGAGGTCGCGTGCGGCCCGCGCGCGACATGATTGAAAAAGCTATGGATTTCATGGATTATCGAATGTAGGGAAGCACCATGGTGCGTCCGTTCCCCACAAAGCCATCCTGCCTGAAATCGGACGCTCAATGGTGCGTCCCTACAATGGTTCCGGGGTGGGGGGTCAGCTGATGTAGCGGCCGATGTAGGGGATGTGGCGGAGGGTGAGGCCGATGGCAAAGCAGAGAGTTACGGCTGCGACGCAGGCTAATGCGGTATTCTCTATGTTCGGCAACACAAGGCAACCGATCACATAGTCATTGGCCAAATACGCGCCGAAAACCCCTCGGGCACAGAAGGTTATGGCCCGGCCGCCCCAGCCTCTGAGCTGGGGAATACAGGAAAACAGGGCGAAAATCACGGAAAACCATGCCATGTTGTTGACCGCCAGGTCGTCGAGCAAAGAATAGCCCACGTCGTTTCTGATTGCCGGTCCGTAAAGCACTACACCAACTGCCGCACATCCCAGAAGAGCGCCAAAAATGAGTGCTAATTGTTTCTTACTCATCTCCTTAACCGGCCACCGCATGAAGTAATAACCCATGATGAAATAGCCGAAAAAGCCGTATAGTCCGCCTATAATCGACATTGTGGGCGATTGCTGCATGCCGATGCCAAAAAAGAGGTTGAGATAGGGGTAGAATCCCGTCAGGAGCCACAAAAGGAGCAGGATCTCTACGTGGCGACGGCTTGCTTGTCGAAGCCAAGGCGAAATGAGAGGTACCAATAAGTAGAGTCCCAGCAACACGTTCAGAAACCACATTGACCCTGTCTGAGCAACGAAAATCGAGAGTAAACGCTGCCAAACCGGGTGGCCGTCGTAGCGCTCGGGGAAGTATACATTATAAATAAAAGCATAAAACACCCCCCAGACCAGCATCGGCACCCCAACGGCTAAGAATCTATGGGTCAACCACTTGCCTGCCGGTTTATTTAGTGGCAAAACAAGCGCGCCCGAGGCCATGAAAAACAGCGCTGCAGAGCCTATGATCATCAACAGGATTACCGCTGTCGGCACCGGGAGCCTTGGACGGAGCACGTGAGTGACGATAATGCAGACGATTGCAAAAACGCGGAGCGCGTCGATCCAGACTATGCGGTCAGTCTTGTTCTGTGGCATAAGGAAGGAGGGCTTTTTTCAGCTCATCGCGCATGATGGCGCGGAGCTCAATCGGGGCCAGCACCTCCACTTCAGAGCCGTAGGAGAGGAGCTCGCTGATCAAATCGCGCGTGATGCGCATATAATATGTAAAGATTGAAAATTTATCCGTAACCATTTCATCCTGAGAATGATGCAGAGGCAAGGCACGGAAATATTTTGCGCGGGTAGAGTCGGCCTTAATGGTGATTTTGCGCGGTTGGCTCTTATCGACGACGATGCCGAAGGCCTCCGAGAAATATTCGCCCGGAGAGAAATCGGCCGGCACGGTGAATTTTTCGGGCAGCTGCTCCATGCGCGAGATGCGGTCAAGGGCGTAGGTCTTGATGCGGTCTTCTGCAGTGTGGCGGCCGACCATGTACCAGCGCTGTCGGAACACCTTTATAAAATAAGGCTCGAGGACTACGCCGGTGGTGGGGAGGCTGCGCGTGTAGGGGTGATAGTCAAATTTCACGGGGACACAGTCGCGCAGGGCGGCGATGACTGTGGAGAGGTGCTCGCGAGCCGAAGGCACCTCCTCGAGGAAGATTTTGTCGGAGATGTCGTGGGCCGACGTGATGAGGTTGTTGGTAACGGTAGAGTCCAGGAGCCAGTCGGAGACGCTGCGGTTGTGGTCGTTGTCCTTTTCGATATAGTATTCGTAGGTCGAAGGGTCGCAGACGATGTTGACGTTGAATAGGTTCTCGATGGCGTTGCGGTAGTTGAGAAACGTGCGTCGCTGTATGGGTTTGCCATCGCTTATGGCGGAGCGCAGCCACGCGCGATTGATTTCCTCGCGCGTGATGCGTCCGTAGCGTTTGATGGTGTCAAGGAGCCAAACGTAGCGTGTGAGACTGTTGATAGCCATTTACTTACGCGGTTTTGGGGTCAGTGTCGGCTTTCTTTGCGCCGATGCTCAGGAGCATGAGGCCAAGGAAGGTAAAGGCTGCATTGGTGAGGAGTAGTTCAAAGCCTGTTTCGTAGCCGTAGAGGTGCTTCAGCAGCCATTGCAAGCCCCAGGCAAGAGCCGGAGCACAGATGCAGACCAGGGGCACGTAGCGGTCGTGGACCGGTTTTTTCATGAACATGCCATAGACAAAGAGACCGAGGATGGGCCCGTAAGTGTACGATGCCAAGGTATAGACCGCTGAGATGGCGTCTTGGTTGCTGAGATAATAGAAAGCGATGATCACCGCGCCCATGATTACCGACATCAGCACGTGCACGCCCTTGCGCACCTTCGTGAGCTTCTTGTCGTCATTTTTCTTGTGAGCCTCAAGGACATCGACGGTGAACGACGTGGTGAGCGAAGTCAGAGCCGACCCGGCAGCCGAATATGCGGCAGCGACAAGACCCAGCACAAACAGCACCAGCACCACCACGGGCATCGAAGAGTGGGAGGCTACGAGACCGAAAATGTCGTCGGATTTCTCGGGCATTGCCACACCCTCACGGTCCATAAAGATCACCAGCAGGGTGCCCAACAGCAGGAAGAGGGCAATCACGAAAAACTGCACTATACCGCTGACAATCATGTTTTTCTGCGATTGTTTGGAGGTTTCGCAGGCGAGGTTGCGTTGCATCATGTCCTGGTCGAGGCCTGTCATGGCGATGGCCATAAACATGCCGGCGATAAATTGCTTCCAGAAGTATAGGCCTGACTTCGGATCATCGAAAAAGAACATCTGCGAGGTGGAGTGGTTCTTGATGTTTGAGACCATGTCGCCAAAGGAGAAGCCGAGACGAGAGCTGATGAAGAAGATGCAGAGCACTACCGACATCACCATACAGAAGCTCTTGAGCGAGTCGGTCCAAATCACGGCTTTAACGCCCCCTTGCATGGTGTAGAGCCAAATCAGGGCGATGGTCACAATCACGTTAAACTCAAAGGGGATGTGAAGAGGACCGAAAACCAGCACTTGCAGCACGGCACAGACTACGAAAAATCTCACTGCAGCGCCTAACATCTTGGAAATAAAGAAGAACCATGCGCCGGTGCGGTAAGTCTTCGTGCCGAAGCGGTTCTGGAGGTAGCCGTAGATGGAGATGAGGTTATGGCGGTAGAACATCGGAATCAGGACGAAAGCGATGACCATGTAGCCGGCGATGAAGCCCAGGGCCATCTGCAGGTAAGAATAGCCTTTGGCCACGACCATGCCCGGGACGCTGATAAAGGTAACGCCTGAAATAGCGGCTCCGATCATGCCGAAGGCCACCAGGGGCCACGGAGCCTTGCGGTCGCCGGTGAGAAACGTCTTATTATCGCTGCCCCTTGAGGCCAGCCACGACACTAACATCAGCAGCAGGAAATATGCCGCGATGGTGATAATAACGATTACTTGATGAGACATTTATTAGTGAGGAGTTATGAGGAGGTCGAGGGCGGCTCGCCCTCGACTATCCATTTGAGTTAGTGGTTAGGAATTAGGAGTATTCACCTGGCGACAAACCGGCTTCGCAGTTAGGGTTTGGGAGTTGGGTTGGTTTCTTCGGGGTAGAGGAGATAGCGGCGACGGAGGTTTTTGAAGCCTGCGACATCATCTGCCCATGTGGCCTTGATCTCTTCTGCGCTCATGCCGGATGCAATTTGTTTGCGTGTCTCGCCATTGCCGATGAGGAGGTTGAAAAAGCGGGTGAGAAATTCGTCTCCCATGTTCACATCATTGTAAGCATCAATAAGATACGCAAGATTGATGCCCTGAGCGATGGCCTCGTCGTCGGAGATCGAGCTGAGGTCCACGCCGTAGCAGAGCTGGTCAAGCAGAGGGGGATTTTTGGCGCCCGGCACGCTGCGGGGAGTGAAAGAGAAGGTGCGACCGGTCATCTTAGGGTGTCCATAGATCTTGAACGGCTTATCGGTGCCTCGGCCAAGGCTGGCGGGAGTGCCCTCAAAGAAGCATATCGAGGGGTATAAGTAAACGGCAGTCATGTCGCGCAGGTTGGGTGAAGGTGCGATGGGGAGGCGATAGCGAGTGTCGTGGGTGTAGCCCGTCATAGGGATCACGGTGAGGTCGAGGTGTTCCTTTCCGTTGCGCAGCCATTTCTCGCCCACGATCATGTTGGCCATTTCGCCCAGAGTGAGGCCGTGGACCACAGGGATTGCCAGTTGTCCCACGCCTGAGGCATATTTGGGGTCAAGGATGGGGCCATCGACAGTCATGCCCAGGGGATTGGGACGGTCAAGGATCATCACACTTTTGCCTTTTTCGGCAGCCTTCTCCATCAGTTGGAGCATTGTTATATAATATGTGTAATAGCGCAAGCCCACGTCCTGGATGTCAACGACAATCACATCAACCTCGTCAACGCCTTGCTCCATGGCCTCTCTCGAGCCGGGACCGTAGAGTGAAAGGATTTTTACGCCTGTTTTGGGGTCAACCTCAGTGCTTACGTGTTCGCCGGCGTCGGCTGTGCCACGGAAGCCGTGCTCAGGAGCGAAAACGAGTTTTACATCAGCTCCGCCCTCCATCAGAAGGTCGAGAGTGTGCTTGTCGCCCACCATGCCGGTGTGGTTAGAGTAGAGGCCGACGGTTTTGCCCTCAAGCATAGGGATGTAGAGGTCGGTGCGGGCAGCGCCGAGGGTAACGCTTTCGGGTGCAGACTCAGGCGATTGGCCGGGATTTTTAGCATGAGTGCAAGCGCCTGAAAAAGAGGCGATTAAAAGCACAAAAAGAAAAGAAAAAAGTTTTTTCATTACAAAAAATGATGATTTAGGATTTCACGCATCAAAGGTAAGAAAAAAAAGCGAGTGTCTACCTTAAAAAATTACTTAAAAACTTTAATATAGATTAAAAGTGCAAAAATATTTGGTAGAATAAAAAATTGTGTCTAACTTTGCAGAGCAAAAGCAAGGGGTATTAGCTCATCTGGCTAGAGCGCGACACTGGCAGTGTCGAGGTGAGCGGTTCGAGTCCGCTATACTCCACCCAAAGGCAGATTTGGATCCATTTCCAAGTCTGCTTTTTGTATTTTAAGAAAGGAGGTAGAAATGACTCTTAATCAGGTGAAAAACGTATGGCTGACCGAATCGGGCATATGGATTGAATTGACAGATGGAAGAAAGGCACAAGAATTGTTTTCGGATTATTCACGATTTAAAAATGCTGATAAATCGCAGCGCGAAAACTATAGGCTCTCTCATTTCGGAATCCATTGGCCTGAAATTGATGAAGATTTATCTTATGAGGATTTCTTTGTAAATATTTGATTATGCGGTCGTATCTCAACCTTAAGTTCGATAATATACCAATGCTCAAACTCCGATAAAATGCAAATTTAGGGGTTGCAAACTCCGATAAAATGCAGATTTTAGGTCTTCAAACTCCGATAAAATGCAATTTTTGGGGTTACAAACTCCGATAAAGTGCAGATTTTGGGGTTGCAAACTCCGATAAAATGCAGATTTTAGGTCTTCAAACTCCGATAAAGTGCAAATTTAGGGGCTACAAACTCCGATAAAGTGCAGATTTTGGGGTCACAAACTCCGATAAAATGCAAATTTTGGGGTTACAAACTCCGATAAAGTGCAAATTTCGGGGTTACAAACTCCGATAAAATGCAAATTTGGGGGTCACAAACTCCGATAAAATGCAAATTTTTTTTCGTTGTCGGGGACAATATTTGCGGACCATTATGACATCTGACAGCGTAGGGGTTACATCTTTAATTTATTTAACCTTTTTTGTTAACGGGATGAGTGGAAATTTTCGTATTTTTGCGCAAAATATCCGAGATGCTTTTTTCTCGATTATTTTAAGTCCTCCGCCTCATCCGGAGGTGTCAGAAATGACAGGTATCCCGCTACCGGGTGATACAACCCGCGCTTTATCTGAGTGTGAAGAATGATTAAATAACTTATTTACAGATTCTTATCAATAAAATTTTATATCATCCATGAAACATCTATCTCTCATTTTTGCCTCGGCAGTGATTGCTTCTACATCGCTGATCGGGTGCAAACCGGCTGCAGAAGTGGCCCAAGAGCCCTCGGAAGACGAGGTGATTCTCCATGCTTGGACCTGGAGCTTCGACAACGTGGCCAAAAATATGAAGCAAATCGCCGAAGCCGGTTATGACTACGTACAGATCTCGCCTGCCCAGACTTGCTACATAGGCGAGGACGGCGGTATGGCTCTCTTCAGCCAAGAAGGCGACTCAGTCAAAGGAAAATGGTACTATTACTACCAGCCCACCGATTGGAAAATAGGCAACTACATGCTCGGCAACCGCGACCAGCTCAAAGCCATGTGCGACAGTGCCACAAAATACGGTGTGAAGGTCATCGCTGACGTTCTTCCAAACCACGTTGCCATTGACGACTCTAAAGTGCTCCCTGCTCTCGACAGCGCAGCCGGCGGCCGCGACAAGCTCTATCATGCTGCAGGACGCACTCCCATTACCGACTATAACGACCGCCTGCAGTGCACAACCGGCGAAATGGGCGGTCTCAAGGACGTTAACACTGAGAATCCCGGTTTCCAGCACTACTATCTGGAATATGTCAACGACCTCCTCTCTCTTGGTGTACGCGGTTTCCGCTACGACACAGCCAAACACATCGGTCTGCCCTCCGACCCCCGCGACCCCCGCGACCCCACCGATGAGCGCAACAATTTCTGGGATGTGGTCACCGGACGTGAAGCCGTGCAAGGCCTTTCGCTTGCCCTCCCCGTCGACAGCCTTTACATTTACGGCGAAGTGCTCCAAGACAAGAACACCAAGGAGACTGAATATGCCGAATACATGGACCAAACCGCAAGCTCTTACGGCCACGTGCTTCGCCACGCAATGCACGAGGGAAAAGCCGACTCAACAGAGCTCACCCAATGGCATCATCCGGTGGCTCCCGAGCATCTTGTAACATGGGTTGAGAGCCACGACACATATTGCAACGCCCACGAGTCGGCCGGCCTTACCGACGACCAGATCCGCACAGGATGGGTGTTCCTTACCGCACGTCAGCACGGCCGTCCTCTCTTCTACAGCCGTCCCGCCGGCAGCACTCGCGAGAATTACTGGGGGAACAACCGCATCGGCGAAGCCGGTAACGATGAATATTTCCACCCCGCCGTTGTCGCTGTCAACAAATTCCGCAAAGCAATGAAAGGTCAGCCCGAACAACTTTTCTTCTCAGAGAACGGGACTGTGGCAGAAGTGGCTCGCGGCAACGCCGGTGCAGCCCTGGTCAACTTCTCGCAAGAGGGACAGAAGGTGGATATGGCTTGCAAACTCCCTGACGGCACATACACCGATGCTGTGAGCGGCACCAAGTTCACCGTCTCTGACGGCAAACTCTCCGGCGAGCTCGCTCCCCTCGGCACATACATCCTGATGAAATAAGACCTCGAACGTTCCCTTCGATCTCATACACTGCCACGCCCCCAAAAAGGTGTGGCAGTTTTCATAAAAAATTCGTAACTTTGCGGCAAACTTATCCGATGAAAGTAAAAATCCTCGCCATATCTCTATCGCTTCTGCTTTTGGGGCTGCTATCGGGCTGCTTCACGGGTATTGAAAGCACGCCTAAAATCCGCGATAGAGAGCTGAAAAAGACGCCTTTACAAGGCTCTGCCGAGGCTGTTTTTACTGATTCGATAGTTTCAGAGCCATTCGCTTTATGGCTCCCCGGCAAGCGTTTCAGAGTCACTGACCCGCGCATTGGCATCGTCTTCACTCCATCGTCCGCACCTTCCGACAGCCTCCGGGGGCGAGATATCCTCTACAGGTCAGTTTCAGAAGTGGCCTCCGTTACCGGCGATTCCCTCTTTGAAATCAAATTCACAGATCCCGAAGGTGTTTCCGAATATTTCATGCGCGTCAATTCCCTTCAAAATGTGGAAGTGCCGTATGCCGTTGAGATGAAGCTTGTGAATGAAGCTAACCAACTGTTACGCGGACGAGATCTCTTTATCATCACTCCTATCTGGTATGATCTCAGCGGGTCTCGCACAGTGGCCGGTGGGCGCAGGCACATCCAGGTCAGGGTTGACAGCGTTGAAGCCGGGAATTCTGTGTTTCCTGCGTTGGTGATTTTCACCCCTTCCGACGAGACCACGCAGTATTCCATTTATATGTCAGTGGGCTCGCGCAACAATTCCACCCGCAATTTCAATACCCTCTTTTCCTTTACAGATCCCCGTGTCCTATACCCCAATATAAGCAAGGCCGTGTGGCAGAAAATCATACACTCGCAAGTGCAGAAAGACATGACTCGCGATGAGTGCCGCCTGGCTCTGGGCGCTCCAAATGTGATCCGTCAGATACCCTCTACTGCCGGCATGCTTGAGCAATGGGTCTACGACGATGGCAAGTATCTGATATTTGAAGACGGTTTCTTAACAAAATACAGACAATGAAACTCCTTTTTCTTGGCACCGGCACCTCCACCGGTGTTCCGCAGATCGGTTGCAAATGTGCGGCCTGCACCTCACTTGACCCCAACGACAAGAGGCTGCGCTGCTCGGCCCTATTGAAAACCGATGCCGGGAAAAACATACTCATAGATTGCGGCCCGGATGTGCGCGCTCAGCTTTTGCGTGCAGGTTCGCCCGCCGTTGACGCTCTCCTTATCACTCATAGCCATTACGACCACGTGGGTGGCATCGACGACATGCGGCCATACTGTTATCCCGACCCGCTCGATGTCTATTGCACCGCAGATGTGGAGCGCGACCTTCGCGCCCGCGTGCCATATTGTTTTGCCGAACACCCTTATCCCGGTGTGCCTCAATTTCGGTTGCACCGGATTGAACCCTATCGCTCTTTCAGCCTTTTCGGTCTGAATGTCGAGCCGGTGAAGATCATGCACTACAAACTTTCCATTCTCGGCTTTCGTTTCGGTCCTTTGGCCTACGTGACTGACTGCAAGGAGATGCCCGAAGAGACGGTCGAGGCCCTGAAAGGAGTGGACACGCTCATAATCAATGCCTTGAGGCATAAAGAGCATATCTCACACATCAACCTCCGGCAAGCCCTCGAATTGATAGAGCGAATCGCGCCGCGCCGTGCATATCTCATCCACGTAAGCCATGATATGGGTCCTGAGGCTTCAGTCACCCTCCCTTCCGGTGTCCAATTCGCCCACGACGGCCTCGAGATCGACATCTGAGCTCCTTTCCAATACTAACAAACTATTATATAGCCGCTTATCATGAAACGATTCTTGATTTTCTTGTTTGTTCTGTTTTCGCTTGCCGGCGCCAGAGGACAGTATTATTACCCTTACGACAGCAGCAATTATTATTACGATGAGCCTTCGTTGATCATTCAAAAAGATAAGATCATGGGCTGGTATGTCTCTGACATCTCCGGCAACCGCATTAGCGATTATTACCGGGAGATACGGCCTTACAGCCAGGGGCATGCTGCAGTCAAGGATAAAATCATGGGATGGACGTTCATTAACCTCAGCGGAAAGAAATGCACGGATTATTATGCCGAAGTCGATGACTTCCACGATGGCTACGCACTTGTGAAAGACAAGGTAATGGGCTGGACATTTATTGACGGCACCGGCCGGAGGCTTGTTAACGAATATTTCGATGAGGCCTATCCCTTCCACCATGGCGTGGCTTTGGTGAAAGACAAGGTGATGGGCTGGTATCTGATGAACAAATCAGGAAAAAGAGTCACTGATTATCACAGCACACCATGGGATTTCCGCCCACCGACGCCACCGCTGCGTCCGTGGTAAGGAGTAGTTGGCAAGAACAAAAGATAACCCAGAGTCAGGATTCCGCAGCTTTGTCGAGCATGAGCTGCAGGAGGATTACGTCTTCGTATTTTTTGCCACGCAGGAGCCAAGAGCGCAGGCGCCCCGAGGTGGTGAAGCCAATAGATTTGAAGAGGGAGAGGGAGATGTCGTTGTCTTGCGGCACCATTGCGGCAAGTTGGTGCATACCCAGTTCGCGACAGTAGGCAATAGCTTCGCGCAGGGCAGCCGTGGCGAAGCCGTGACGTCTCTTGTCGGGAGCGATCATGATGCCGATCATGGCCCGGCGGTTTCGGGGTGAGAAGTCGGAGATGTCGACTGTGCCCACCGGCTCGCCATCAGTCTCAATCATCAAACGCAGCTGGCGGTCGGTGAAAATGTTTCCTGTGTATGATTCCACATACTGCCACAAAGCATAGTGGGAAATTGGAGCATCGGAAAGGCTCACGCGCTCCACTTCCGGGAGATTTTCCCAACCGTAAAGCGTGTCTACGTCAGAGGGCTCAGGGGCGCGAAGGGTAATGGTGCTATTCATGGTGGGGGAGGGGATTGAGGTCAGATTTTTACTTCCGAGAGGATGCGCTCAAGGTCAGTGGAACTTTGTCGCGAACGAATCTTGCCGCGCATTGCCAGAGATATCGTGCCCGTCTCCTCAGAGACGACAATCGCCACAGCATCAGTGGCTTGTGCGATGCCCAGAGCCGAGCGGTGGCGCAGACCCATCGAGCGCGGGATGTTGTTGTCGTGGCTCACCGGCAGGATGCAGCCGGCCGATTTAATCTTGCCGTCTGCGATGATGAGGGCGCCGTCGTGGAGGGGCGAATTTTTGAAGAAGATGTTCTCTATGAGGCGACTGTTGATGGCGGCGTTGATCATGTCGCCGGTCTTTTCATAGACCTCGAGCGAGATCTCCTGCTGAATCACGATCAAGGCGCCTGTCTTGGTCTTGGCCATGTTCATGCAGGCATAGACGATGGGCATGACCAGACGCGCCATTTTCGTGGCGTCGGTATTTTTCTCAGCATGACCAAAAATCTTGCGCAGGAAAGGCCATCGCTTGTGCGAACCCACTTCCACCAAAAACCGCTTGATCTGGTCTTGAAACATGATCACGAGGATGATCAGACCGATGCTCATAAACTTATCCAAAATCGACCCTAACAGCCTCATATCCAGAATCTCCGAAGCCACGAGCCACACAAGCACAAAGGCCATGATGCCATAGAAGAGGTTGATCGTGCCTGACTCTTTCATCAACTTGTAGAGATAATAGAGCAAGAACGCCACGATGGCAATGTCTATGATGTCCTTTATGCTGAAAGTAAACATGTGGGAGGGGGTGATAGATAAGTTACAGACTATAAGGGTTTTGAGATGAAGGAGATGGTGTTTCGGCACCTGAATTTCTGCACTGCAAGAAAGATTTTGATGGATTCTACCGCTTCCTTGACATCATGAACCCGCAAGATCGACGCGCCCCCTTGCAGAGCCGGCATGTGGGCAGCAGTAGTGGCGTTAAGTGCCTCGTCGGCTGTGGTTTCCGCCACTGCGCAAAGCATACTTTTACGCGAGAGACCGGCCAAAATCGGGCAGCCGAGCGATTGAAACGCATCAAGATTTGCCAGCACCTCAATCGACTGCTCAGCCGTCTTGCTAAACCCGAATCCAGGGTCGATAATCACATCGGCCGCGCCCATCAGGTGCAGTCTCTGGAGCCGCTCGGCCAGGAAATATAGCATTTCGGGCACGACATGAGTATATTGGCAATGCTCCCTCATCGTGAGTACATCGCCTTGTATGTGGCTTAGCACATATGGCACGTGAAGGTCGGCTATAGTGGCAAACATCTCAGGGTCGGCTCCGCCGGAGACGTCGTTGATGATGTTAGCTCCGAAATCCTCTACTACACGCCGGGCCACAGAGGCTCGAAAAGTGTCGACCGACACCGGAACTTCTTTGCTCACTTCCCGCACCGCTTTCAAGGCCATTTCGAGCCTTGACTTTTCCTCCTCTTCGCCCACCTCAGAGCATCCTGGACGTGTGGAAAAGGCTCCTACATCGAGGATTCCGGCTCCCTCGCTCAGCATCCGCTCAGCGCGGCGCGAAATGTCGGCCGCTGCCGGGGTGCGCGACGAGGCCACAAACGAGTCAGGAGTGACGTTGATGATGCCCATCACCACCGGGGAGTCAAGAGAGAATATTTTGCCGTTGATAATCAATGGATTATGGGGTTTGAGCGGGATTTATTAATTACGGCCTGCGCGCTTGCGCTCGAGCTCGTCGAGGATGATTTTGCGCAGACGTATGTGGTGAGGGGTGACCTCTACATATTCGTCTTCCTTAATATATTCAAGCGCTTCCTCAAGGGAGAAGATGACCGGAGGCACGATTTTGGCCTTGTCGTCGGCGCCGGAGGCGCGCATGTTGGTGAGTTTCTTGGATTTGGTGACGTTGATGACGATGTCCTTGTCCTTTGCGCTCTCACCCACGACTTGACCGGCGTAGACCTCATCCTGCGGGAAGATAAAGAAACGACCTCGGTCCTGAAGCTTGTCGATAGCATAAGCGTAGGCTGTGCCGGCCTCCATGGCGATGAGCGAACCGTTTGTCCGGCGCTCGATGTCGCCCTTCCATGGTTGATATTCCAGGAAGCGGTGGGCCATGATGGCCTCGCCGGCCGAGGCTGTGAGCACATTGTTGCGCAAGCCGATGATGCCGCGCGAGGGGATCTGAAATTCCATGTGCACGCGGTTGTCGCCCTGGGCCGTCATGCTCAGCATCTCGCCCTTGCGGCGGGTTACCATATCAATGATTTTGGAGGCGTACTCCTCAGCGGTGTTGATTGTAAGCAGCTCTATAGGCTCGCATTTCTGACCGTCGATTTCTTTGATAATAACCTGAGGCTGACCCACTTGGAGCTCGTAGCCCTCGCGTCGCATTGTTTCGATAAGCACAGAGAGGTGCAGCACACCGCGACCGCTCACAGTCCATACGTCTTCGTTCTGAGCCTTGCTCACACGCAGTGCAAGATTTCGGTCGAGCTCGCGAGTGAGGCGGTCGCCGATATGGCGGGAGGTGACATACTTGCCGTCGCGGCCGAAGAAGGGGCTGTCGTTGATGGTAAACGACATCGACATCGTGGGCTCGTCGATAGCGATGCGGGGCAGGGGCTCAGGGTTGTTGATGTCGGCCACAGTGTCGCCGATTTCAAATCCCTCGATGCCCACAAGGGCACAAATATCGCCGCTCTTTACCGACTGCACGCGTTTGCGACCCATACCCTCAAATGTGTGGAGCTCCTTGATGCGCTGCTTCACAACCGAGCCGTCTTTCTTGCAGAGGGCGATCTCCATGCCCTCGCGGATCTCGCCGCGATGCACACGGCCCACGGCGATTCGGCCCACGTAGTTGGAGAAATCCAGCGATGTGATGAGCATCTGCGCGTCGCCTTCGTAGGTCTTCGGATCAGGGATGTATTCAATGATAGCGTCGAGGAGGGGGAGAATGTTGTCAGTGGGTTGCTTCCAGTCGGTGCTCATCCAGCCCTCTTTTGCCGAGCCGAAAATAGTGGGGAAATCCAGTTGATCTTCGGTGGCGTCAAGGTTGAACATCAGGTCGAAGACCATCTCCTGCACCTCGTCGGGGCGGCAGTTGGGTTTGTCCACCTTATTGATGACCACCACCGGCTTCAGACCGATTTGGATGGCCTTTTGGAGCACGAATCGCGTCTGGGGCATTGGGCCCTCGAAGGCGTCGACAAGGAGAAGGCATCCGTCGGCCATGTTGAGCACACGCTCTACCTCGCCGCCAAAGTCAGCGTGGCCGGGAGTGTCTATGATGTTGATTTTGGTGTCTTTGTAGTTGATCGATACGTTTTTGGAGAGGATTGTGATGCCACGCTCGCGCTCCAGGTCGTTGTTGTCGAGGATGAGTTCGCCGGCCTCTTGATTCTCACGAAAGAGGTGACCGGCCATCAGCATTTTGTCCACCACCGTGGTCTTGCCGTGGTCAACGTGTGCGATGATTGCAATGTTGCGAATGTTTTGCATACCTATATATATTGTACCTTATATTATTTTAGTCGGAAATTATAGCCAAGAGTCACGGCCAGATTCATCAGGCGCGAGGCGCCGAAGGTGTCGGCCTTCGAGGAGGGGAAAATGTTGCCCAAGCCGTAGTAAAACCGGCCTTCGAGATAGATGGAATTTCGGGGAGTTATCCATACTTCCACGCCCGCGCCGGCTGTGATGCCATAGTCAAATTTGTTTTTTATGGGAGTGGTGAGCTGCTCAGTCATGCGTGAGCGTTCGGGCCAATCGGGCGAGGCAGTGGGGTTGTTGATGTCAAAATTTGAGGAGGTCGATTCGGCAAGCATGTAAGAAAATTCCGGACCCAGGTTCACGATAGCTCTCACGCGCTTACTTCCGAAATTGATGTGGGTCATGACCGGAAGGCAGAGATACGTGGCAGTGCGGTGGTAGGAAAGCGAAGACTTTTTGTCGAGTTCGCTGAAATCCTCTGCCCATCCGCGTTGAGTGAAATTCAGCTCTGCGAGGATGCCCACAAGCTTCTCTTCTGCGTATCTGAACGACACACCGCCCGTGAATCCGTTTCCCCATTTTTGAGGCACTGAAGGCACGAACGATACCCGTGAAAGAGTCATGCCCCCGTGAGCTCCCACAGAGATGTGGGATTTATAGTGGGTCTCGGCCTTCACGGCCGGGCTTATACATATAATAAATAATATTAACGGTAGCAAACGCTTCATTTCACGATCGTTTTGGTGGTGCCGTCACCGTTAAAAGAGATAATGAAGAGTGCATCATTTATGAATCCGGAGGCGGGGCCGGAGTCCTTGACCGGGCGGAAAGCCGACTGCACTCCCTGCACGCAATCCTCCTTATACATCATTTCAGCCGTGGTGCCTGCTTCGCGCATGGAGCAGAGGATATAGCGCGCGGTGTCGTATCCTAAGAGGGCTTGGTTGGGGATGCCGTCGGAAGCCGCGGTGCCGTACCAAGCCATGTAAGCATCGAGCACACGAGAGGCCTCGGGGTTGCCCTCAATGTCGGCAAAGCGGGTATAATATGATGCGTGAAGCCTGCCGAGCATGTTGCGGGCATCGCCACGGAAGGCTATCCAGTCGGGATAACCAAATACTGCGATGCGGTCAGGGTGAGCCGCTTCGTCGCGATATTTCTTTATGGTGGAGGCGAAGGAATTGAAGTCGGTCAAAGCTCCTGAGGTGGGGATAAAAAGGTATTTTCCCGAGGTCGGAAGTGAGATGAGATCATCTTCGGTGAGTTTGCCGGAATAGTTGATTTCCAAGATGTTTCCTCCGCGCTCGGTCACTGCCTTACGGAGATCATCGATAAATCCCGTTTTTTCCGCCCGACTGCCCTCGCGGTTGAGCACAACGGGGGTGAAGCCGGAGAAGGCTTCGAGGATGTATTCCAACGCATTGTCGTACATCCGATTTTGGCTGATGTTGGTGTTCAGCACGTTAGGGTGGGTGAGGTAAAGCTCATTTCGGAGATTGAAAACGTTCATAATAAGCGTTCCATCTCCGGCCATGCGGGCAGCCTGGGCTATGTCGTCATCTTCTTCACCCACTACCACTATATTTGCCCCCTTCATCTCTTCTGGGGTCAGAGGGGAGAGGGAGGTGTCGATAACAGTGACGCTTACCGGTGTGGCTTGCGTGCCGGAGGCATCATCTGCAGCCATCACGCTCTGCAAGCCGACAAGGAAACCGCGATAGAACTCATTGAAATTATTAGTCGTTTTGCTCACCTTCTCGGCATCAGACATCAGGGGCAGAGCCACAGTGATGCGGATAGAGTCAGTGGCAATTGCCTCTGCGGGAAATGCGGCCACTTGTGGTTCAGAAGGTATGGAAATCTCAGCATCAGATGCTGCTACTTTTTCCGGTGTTGCGACTTTTTGTGAAGCATCGACTTTTTCATAGCCTGCAACATCTTCTGATGCAGCGACTTTTTCCGAGGGGGCGGCTTTTGTGGTGATTTCCTCAGATGAGGGAACTTTCAGCACCATGCCTTGGCGCAAACCTGAAGAGGCTTGCGGGTTAAGGGAAATCAGCTGCTCGGGCGAGATGCCAAAGCTGTGAGCCACGCCGAAAATGGTTTCGTTGTGTTTGACTGTATAGGTGGTATAGCCGCCGTCAGAGGTTGGTGCGGAGGCCGATGCTTGAGTCTCCGTAAGTTTATTGCCTGAATACTCTCCTGCGGGGAAGATGAGCCATTGGCCGGCAACGAGCCCGTCTGAAGCCGATGGATTGAAGCGGAGGATCTCGGCGCGAGTCATCCCGAGTTTTGAGGTGAGGGAGTCGAGAGTGTCGGTGGATTTTACGGTGTAGACGTAGTAGGTCTTGCCGGCGATAGTGCGTTGGCGCATTTCCTGGCCCGCAGCGGGCAGTGAGCAGCAAAGCACCAAAAGGGCTAATATGGCGAATAACGTTTTTTTCATAATTATCAATCAAACACGCCTTCCATGCTTTCCTCAATCTCGTAGGGGTCGCTATATTCCTCTCCGGCGCAAAGATCCAGATTGCCGGGGAATCGGAAGCGTGTGTCCTGGCTATAATTGAGCGCGCGGTCGGCGTAGACTTTTTGCATGTATCGGCCATAGATGGGGAGGGCCATCGAGGCGCCTTGGCCGTTGGCCATAGTGTTGAAGTGGATTGTGCGCTCCTCGCCTCCGACCCAAACGCCGGAGACCAGCTCGGGTGTGAAGCCCATGAACCATCCGTCGCTGTTGTCGTTAGTGGTTCCGGTCTTTCCGCCCATCTGCGCGGTGATGTTATAGGGAGCGCGGCGCACGCGGTTGCCCGTGCCGCCGTCCACGACGTTGAGTAGAATTGAGAGGATGCGATAGTAGGCCTTCTGTGAGATTACTTCAGTGTTTGTGGGAGCGAAGTTGGAGATTATGTTGCCGCTATTGTCGGCGATGGCGGTGACCATCACCGGATTGGCACGCATGCCATAGTTGGCGTAGGCTGTGTAGGCCGTAACCATTTCTTTGACAGATACTTCGCACGGTCCCAGGCAAAGCGAGATCACAGCCGGGAGCTGATTGGTAATGCCCATATTGTGCATGAATCGCACCAGGTTCTGAGGCTTCACCACGTCCATCACGCGGGCTGAGATCCAGTTGTTGGAATTAGTGAGAGCCCAGCGCAGATCCACCATTTCACCGATACGAGCAGTTCCGGCGTTGCGGGGGCTCCAGGGGCGACCGTTCTGGTCCATGATAGTGGGCTGCTCGTTGAGCATTTGGGTGCAAGGGGTCATGCCTTCCTCCATTGCCAGTGTGTATAGGAACGGCTTGATGGTCGAGCCCACCTGACGCCTGCCGGTCGAGACCATGTCGTATTGGAAAAATTTGAAGTCCGGACCGCCCACGTAGGCCTTGATGTAGCCGTTGCGCGGGTCCATGGAGAGGAATCCGGTGCGCAGGAAGTGCTTTGTGTAGATGATCGAGTCGCGTGGGGTCATCACCGTGTCTTGCGGTCCGTCGTAGCTGAAGACCGACATCTCCATGGGGGTGTTGAATTCCAGTTCTATCTCTCCCTCGCTCTTTCCGGCCACTTTGGCCACACGGTAACGCTCGCTCTGGCGGATAGCGGTCTTGATGTGCTTCTCGCGCTCGTCTTTAGAGAGGGCGGAAGAGTAGGGGGCAAGCGAGGATGTGCGCTTCTCGGCGAAAAAGCGTTTCTGCAGGTCGCTCATGTGCTCGCTCACAGCGGCTTCGGCGTGCTGCTGCATGCGCGAGTCGATGGTGGTGTAGATGCGGAGGCCGTCGTTATAGATGTCCCACTTCGAGCCGTCGGGCTTGGGGTTTTTCTCTACCCAGCCGAAAAGGGGGTCGGTGACCCAGAGCAAAGAGTCGTCGGTAAATTTTTGTCCTTCCCAAGAGGCGTAATTGCTGCGCTTGGGCTGCTTGGCCAGGAGATAGCGACGCAATTCCTCGCGAAAGTAAGGAGCTATGCCCTCTTTGTGGTCGGCGGGGTGATAGTCGAGGGTGAGGGGGAGCTGCGAGAGCGAGTCAAGCTCGACTTTTGTGATTTTTCCGGCCTTCTCCATTTGCTGGAGCACGGTGTTGCGGCGTTGGCGCGTGCGTTCGGTCTTGCGTCGGGGATTGTAATAGGAGGGATTCTTGACCATGCCCACCAGAGTGGCTGCCTCCTCTATGTTGAGGTCTTTTGCATCCTTACCGAAGTAGACGTGGGCGGCAGATTTGATGCCCACGGCATTATAGAGGAAGTCAAACTGATTGAGATACATCTTCAGGATTTCCTCCTTGGAATATCGGCGCTCGAGACGCACGGCGATCATCCATTCGATGGGCTTCTGCATCACACGTGTGAGCAAGCCGTCGCTTTCGGGCGAATAGAGCTGTTTAGCCAGCTGCTGGGTGATGGTGGAGCCGCCGCCGGCGTTCTTGTTCTGCATCACGAGGGTTTTGACCAGCACGCGCGCAAGTGCCTGAAGGTCAATGCCGGAGTGGCTCATAAAGCGGGCATCTTCGGTGGCCACAAGGGCATCAACGACGTAGGGAGAAATTTCGTTGTAGTCAGCGTAGACGCGGTTGCCGGTGTTGCGGAAATACCGGCCCATCTCCACGCCGTCTGAGCTGTAGATGGTGGTGGCGAATTTGTCCTGAGGGTTGTTGAGATCTTCAACCGGGGGCATGTAGCCCACCACGCCATTGTAGGCGAGGATAAAGAAGAGGAGGATTATGCCCACAAGAGATGCGAAAGAAATCCACATCCACTTGATTATCTTGCGGTTACGCGCGGTTTTATCTTTGGTGTCAGTGCTTTTGCCTGAGTTGGTCATATACTATTGCCGAGGTTGGTCGTGTCTGAATCAGAATTTCACTGCAAATTTACGAAATATCTCCTAAATCTGCAAGAAAACGCCGACCAAACTCAGCCTTATTTGTATGGAGCATAGATTTCGGAGGCTTTGGCCTTTGCGCGTTCTATATTTATGGAGTCGGAGGTTGAGGTCAGGTATTTTTTCAAGTCCGGGATGCGGACCACGGTGCCGGGCCGAGCGCGGTTGGGATTTCCTAAAATGTCGGCATTTTCGAGGTAGATGTAGACCCAGTATTCCATCTGCCCGTAGTGCTTGCGGGCCATCGTGGTGAGGAAGCGGGTGGTGCCGATAGTGTCGTAGACCACTTTATCGCTTGGTGGCTCGGCTTGTGCAGGTTGCGCAACTGCCTCAGTATCAACGGCTACGCTGTCGGGGACTGCGGCAACACTTTCCTCTTCTTCCTCGAGTACGACTTCCGAGGATTGTTGATTTCCGGCGATCCACTCATCCACTTTCGGCTGGAGGAAATAACCCAACACGAAGCCTATGATGATGCCGCACACCAGCCCTATACCGGTCCAGATCCAGGGATAAGATTTTGGTGTCTCCTCTTCTTCATAGTAGACGGGAGAGGGTTCTATAGTAGACTCGGGTTCAACCACGGGTTCGGGTTCGGGATCCTGCTCGGTTTCGGGATCAGCCACAGAATCGGGTTCCTGTTCGGGCTCTGATTCTTGTTCGGGCTCGGTATCCGGTTCCTGTTCTGGCTCGGTCTCCGGTTCTTGTTCCGGCTCGGGTTGCGGTTCCGGTTCGGGTTCAGCCACAGATTCGGGGTCGGGTTCGGGTTGCGGTTCGGGTTCGGGCTCGGGCTCGGGGGTGTCAAAGGATAGGCCTTCGGCTAAGATTTCGGGCTCGAAAGCGCTGAACGGAGCGTTGACGGCATCGGCCAATGAGGCCTCGGGGGTGAAGATGATTTTACCAAGGGGAGTGACCGTGAAAGTGCCTATGTGCTTGATTTTCACTTGTTCGCCGCGGGAGAGTGCCTCACTGACGATGTCGACGAGGACGCGAACGAAATTTTCGGCCATGTCGGTCGACACACCGTTCTTTTCGGCCAGTTCTGCAGCGAGAAATGGGAGGGCTATGGTCTTATTCATTTCGTTACGGATTTTTTGAGCATTGCACCCGGGGTGAATTCAATCACGATCTTCGGAGGAATCAAAGTGCGTCGGCCATCGGGGTCGACTGTGATTGTTTCGTCATATTTTTTACCGGCAAACGAGCCCAACTGCGGGATGGCCACCGTGTCAAGATCTCCGCAATGTTGGGCTAAAAGGGCTCCCAGAGAGGCGGCGAGGTCGGTGGCTCGCGCCTGCGAGATGCCGGCTTTTGCGGTAAGGCGGGAAATGAATGTTTTGTTATCCATAAGCGTCTCACTTTATGAGGATTATATCAGAGAGCGACGTGGTGAAGTGTCGCGACATTTTTTCGCGTTTGATGTGGGCGGAGATTGGGGTGAAAGATGCGGCGTGGACCTTGTCGCGCATGGCCGATGAGGTGTTGATGCGGTCGATAGCCGACATCAGGCGCCGGCGTCGGTCGCGCTCGGTCTGCTCAACGAAGAGCGAGGGTTGCACCTTATCGCGAGGCATGATTTCAGTGACGAGTATGCCGGCTTTTTTGTATTCGTAGCCACGTCTGAATATCATGCGCAGGGCCCGGGAGGCGGCAGTGGTGATGGCCAGGGTGTCGTCGGTGGGCTCTTCGAGGGTAACGAAGGCAGAGTTGTAATATTGGTCCAGGTCGCTGCGGAAGCGGTTGGTGTGGATAAAGACCGAGAGTGTGGCTGCGCATAGGCCGTGGCGACGCAGGCGGGTGCCGATGTTTGCAGCGAAACTGGCCACTGCTTCGTTCAGGTCGTCGAGCGTGGAGATGCAGGGCGAGAAGGAGTGGGAGCAGCACATCTGCTTTTGGTCGCGGTGGTCATATTCCACATCGATGCATGGCTGGCCATTGAGCTCCTTCCAGGTGCGGCGCACGGTGATGTTGTAGTCCTTCATCTGCTCTTCCGTCAGGTCAGCCAGATCCAGAGCCGTTTTCAGCCCTCGGAGGCCGAAGTGTTTGTCCAGACGGCGACCGATGCCCCATATGTCGCCCAACTCGGTAAGCGCCAGAGCTTTACGACGCTTTTCTTCAGTGTCGATAATACACGAAGAACGATAGCCGGGATATTTTTTTGCAAATTTTGAGGCCACCTTGGCCAGAGTGCGTGTGGGAGCGATGCCCACGGAGGTGGGGATGCCCGTGCAGCGACGTATGCGATGCACTATGGAGCGGCCGTATTCCTGCAATTCGTTGTCTGCCACGCAAGTAGGGCAGAAAAACGCCTCGTCGATCGAGTAAACCTCCACATTTTCGGTCATAGCCGAGAGCACACTCATCACGCGGGCCGACATGTCGCCATAAAGGCGAAAATTGCTCGAAAACACGCGCACGTTGTAGCGGTCCACGATATTTTTGATCTGAAAGAGCGGCACTCCTCGCTTGATGCCTATAACTTTGGCCTCGTTGGAGATAGCAACTGCGCATCCGTCGTTGTTGCTGAGCACAACCACCGGCACCCCGCGCAGCGAAGGGTCGAAAACCCTCTCGCAGGAGACGAAGAAATTGTTGCAGTCGATCAGGCCAAACATTTTTGTGGGGTGTTTGTAGGGACGCACCATGGTGCGTCCGTTACTTATCAGTTAGGGGTTATTTTGTTTGTTAGCGTTTGCGGCGGCGGTTGGCTTTGATGGTGTGGGTGACTACGCCCCAAATCTCAAAACGGCAGTCGGGAGTGACGAGGATGGGATCGAAAGATTCGTTGGAGGGAATCAGCCATACGGCGTTGGGCTGCAAAGAGATGCGCTTGAGCGTGAACTCCCCGTCGAGGGAGCACACAGCCAGGTCGCCGTTGATGGGCTCGAGCGAGCGGTCGATGACGATGATGTCGCCGGGTTCGATACCTTCTTCGATCATCGAATTGCCCGACACACGACCGTAAAACGTTGATGCCGGGTGCTTTACGATTTCGTGGTTGAGGTCGATGCTCTCGTTCAGGTGGTCCTGGGCCGGGGAGGGGAATCCTGCTTGGATGCCCTCATCGGCGTAGGGGAGCGGGAGGGTAGAGGCAACGTCGGCCTTGTATATGTCAATGGTTACTTCTGTCATGTTTTAGTCGATCAATTTGTCTTTGATGGCGAAGCGCGGACGATTTTTCACCTCAATAAAGATCTTGCCGATGTATTCGCCCACAACGCCAATGCTCATCAAAATCAAGCTGCCCAAAAACCACACCGAGAGCATCAGCGATGACCATCCCGACATGGTGTCGTAGAAGAAGTGAGCCACAAACACCCAGATGGCCACTGCGATGTCAAGGAGCAGGAGCACCAGCCCCACCATAAAGATTATGCGCATCGGGCGAGCCGAAAACGACGTAATGCCGTCGATGGAGAAGCTCAGCATCTTGCTCAGGGGATACTTCGACTCGCCGGCCACGCGGGCTGCCCGGTCATATTTCACGATGGCCGTGTCGAGGCCGATTTGGGGGATGATGCCGCGCAGGAAGAGATTTTTCTCGCCGTAGTCCATGAGCAGGGCGATGGCGCGCGAGCTCATCAGGCGATAGTCGGCGTGGTCGTAGACGGTGTCCAGGCCCATGGCTCGCTGGAAGGAATAGAAGCCGCGCGCTGTGGTGCGCTTGAACCATGTGTCGGTCTCTCTCGATGCCCTCACTCCGTAGACTATCTCCTTGCCCTGATTGAAAAGGCGCACCATCTCGATGATGGCCTCGGGGTCGTCCTGCAGGTCGGCATCGATAGAGATGGCGGCATCGCACATTGGCTGCACGGTGGTGAGGCCGGCAAGGAGCACGTTCTGGTGGCCGCGATTGTGGGCCAGGGATATGCCCTTGATTCGGGGGTCGGCAAGGTGCAGCTCGGTGATGATTTCCCATGTGCGGTCGCGGCTGCCGTCGTTGCAGCACATCACGAAGCTCTCTCCCGAGGCCAGGCCCTCCGAGGCCAAACGGTCAAGGATTTCCAGGAGTTTGGCAGCAGAGATCGGGAGGGCCTGCTCTTCGTTGTAGCAGGGGACAACGATGGCTATGGTGGGGAGAGACATTTTAGTGGGGAGTTTTCTGATTTTAATAGTTGCGGGCGATGATTACGCGTCGGGCCGAGGGCTTGCCGGTGACCATGCACACGCCGGGAGTGTCGTCGCCATCCAGAGGGATGCAGCGGATGGTGGCCTTGGTTTCTTCCTTGATGCGCTCCTCGGTTTCGGTAGTGCCGTCCCAGTGGCAAAGGAAGAAGCCGCCGTCTTCGATTTTCTCCTTGAATTCCTCGTAGCTGTCGCAGACGTAGGTGCGGTCTTGACGCATCTTCAGAGCCTTCTGATAGATATTGTTCTGGATGTCTTCGAGCAGGCCGGCGATGTGGCGGGCGATGCCCTCGAGGGGGAGCATTTCTTTTTCCAGTGTGTCGCGGCGCATGAGTTCTACGGTATCGTTTTCAATGTCGCGGGCGCCGATGGCCAGGCGCACGGGCACACCCTTGAGCTCATAGTCGGCAAACTTGAATCCGGGGCGCTTGTTGTCGGCGTCGT
>CAZNRK010000019.1:0-30463 GCA_964575435.1 uncultured Bacteroides sp. | reverse complement strand
AGTTGACGGCGCGGATTTCTTGAGCGAGTGTGAAGCCGTCTTTCTTAGGCATCATTACGTCGAGGACGCAGATGTCGAATTTGCCTTTGAGAAATGCTTTGTAGCCACTTTCGCCATCGGCAAAGAGGTCGGCGTTGAAGCCTTTGGCTTGGAGGTACTCTCTGAGGAGCATGCCGAGGTTCTCGTCATCCTCACACAGGAGTATGCGCATTCTGTCTTCCATAATGGTTTAGTTTTTAGAGAGGGGTAATATGATTATAAATTTTGTTCCTTTATCCAGATCGCTTTCTACGGTGATTGTGCCGGAGAATTCGTGAATGATTTTTTGCACGTAGGCCAGACCAAGGCCGAAGCCTTTGACGTCGTGGCGATTGCCGGTGTTGACGCGGTAGAATTTGTCGAAGATGCGTTTTATGTCGTCGCGAGAGATGCCGATGCCGTTGTCCCGGATGGTGATTTCAAGGCGCTCGTCGTCAAGGTTTCGCGAGGCTACGTGCAGGTCGAGAGGTCGGTCTTCAGAGCGGTACTTCACGGCATTGTCCAGGAGGTTGAAGATGACGTTGGTGAAGTGCATCTCATCGACGTTGATGATGGCATCCATGGCGTCGAGATTGGCGGTGATTTTGCCTCCGTATTTCTCTACCTTGAGCTTGAAGGTGTTGACGATGTTGTAGATGGCGAGGTTGGCGTCGACGTCTTCGAGCTTGAATGTTGCCTTCCGACGGTCGAACATCGACATCTGAAGCACCTTCTCCACCTGGAATCTCAACCTCTTGGTCTCATCGGTGATGACCGTGGAGATCTGCTGGAGCATGGTGGGCGACTTGCGTATGGCGGGGTCGTTGAGCATCTGTGCTGCCAGAGAGATGGAGGAGATGGGGGTCTTGAACTCGTGGGTCATGTTGTTGATGAAGTCGTTTTTCATCTCTGTGAGCTTCTTCTGGCGGAAGGCGGTGATGATGGTGAAAACGAAGACCACGAGCAGAATCAGCGTGAAGGCAATGGTGGGAAACATGAAGTAGATCGACCGGTAGATGTAATCCTTGCGGGTGGGGAAGTAGACCTTGAGGTAGAAGAGACGGTCGTGAGGGTCGTGAGGGAAGAGAGTCTGCACGAACATGTTTTCCCTATCGCCGGAGCTGAGGTGGAAGCCCTCGGATGTGTAGATGTTTGTGCCGGCACGGTTGGCGATGGCAAATTCAAATGGGATATTCACACCCAGGGTGTCGAGCTCATCGCGCAGATACTGCCTTACGCGGGCTGTGTCGGCTCGCTCAAGGATCGGGCGGGAGGAGGAGGTGGCCACGATGTTGACGATTACGTCTTCAATCACGCCCTTCTGGTTGAGGTATCTGTCGCGCAATTCCTCGCGCATCGAGAGGTAGGGGTTAGAATTGTCAAGAGTTGATTTTTGCAGGCGCGTGATTTGCTGGGGGTTGCCCTTGATTGTCAGATCGGCTTTCAGACCGCTGGAGGTGGTGAAGGAATAATTCACCCCGCCGAGCTGGGGCTGTGGGTTGCCCAGGTATTGGGCGTAGATCGACGAAGCAGTGACCGAGCTGACGTTTTCGTCAAGGAAATATCGTGCTTCGTCTTGGGCAAGGTGCTGAGTCACAGCGTAAAGGCTCTGCTTGGCTGCTTGGGTGAACTGGTCGTAGCGCATCTTCACCATGTTGCTCATGTAGAAGACTTGCATGCCGATCAGGCCAAGAAATGCCACGGCCATCACTATAGTTAATATCCAAATCGTAGATTTCTTCATTCAAAGTGTAAGGGGTTTAACCTTTATTATGTTAACGCGTAAAAATAATTTAAGTTTAACAAAATGTCAAAATCTTGATTTTAACATTTTAGTGCAAAATTAACATAAAAAATTCACACCACCAAATTTTCTCAGACAAAATCCCGTATTTTCTAAAAATAGCTACTTTGAGGCCGGATATTTCCCTCATTTTGTTCAACTTGACCATGTATAAGTAGGCAACTCTGCAAAAATTTCAGTTTTACCAACGTATATGTATGCAACTCTGCAAAAATTTCAAATCTTCCAATGTATAAGTAGGCAACTCTGCAAAAATTTCAGTTCATCCAACGTATATGTGTAAAAACTTACAAAATTATTTGATTTTCCGAGTATAAATGGGTAATCCTCGGGCCGGAATTTAAGTCAGTGCTTTTGCGAAGGATATCTACGGGATTCGTTAAATTTTATGAAATTTTAAGAAGTAAAGGGAGAGGAAGGTGGATATTTCGTGGATTTTAACTAATTTTGTAGACGCATTCAGCCCTCTGTGGGCTCCGTTGGGCGTGTTCTTGCCTCTGCGTTTTCTTAAAGTGCTAATTTATACATTCTTACATAACTAATCATTTATCATGGAAACTAAGCCTAATCTTGGTTTTTGGAAATTGTGGAATCTGAGCTTCGGTTTTTTCGGAGTGCAGATCGCCTATGCTCTCCAAAGCTCGCAAGTGAGCCGCA
This sequence comes from uncultured Bacteroides sp., assembly GCA_964575435.1. GTDB lineage: Bacteria > Bacteroidota > Bacteroidia > Bacteroidales > Muribaculaceae > CAG-873. The sequence continues at coordinate 27,984 of CAZNRK010000019.1, read as the reverse complement.
TTTTCTCGACGATCGGTGCTGACCCGCACGATCTCTCTTTCTTCTGGATTCTTCCCCCGCTGATGGGCATGATCGTGCAGCCTATCGTAGGCGCTGCCAGCGACCGCACATGGAATCGCTTCGGACGCCGCCTCCCTTATCTGATCATCGGCGCTGTCGTGGCCATTATCGTGATGGCTCTGCTGCCTAATTCTGGCTCGCTGGGCTTAGGGCTCACTCCCACATGGCTTTTCGGCTTCTCCTCGGCCATCATCTTCGGCCTTGTGATGCTCATGCTTCTCGACACCTCTATCAATATGGCAATGCAGCCCTTCAAAATGCTGGTTGGTGATATGGTCAACGAAGAGCAGAAGGGTTTGGCTTATTCCATCCAGAGCTTCCTCTGCAACGCCGGCTCAGTGGTGGGCTACCTCCTGCCCTTCGGCCTGGCATGGTTCCTCTCCGGCACCGCTCCAGACGGCGAGGTACCCCCGACAGTGACCGTAGCTTTCTACATCGGCGCCGCCATCCTCCTGCTTTGCGTGCTTTATTCTTTCTGGAAAATCAAAGAGTGGCCTCCACATATATATAATAAGTACAACGGTGTGGACGAGCAGCCCGCAAAAGAGCAAAAGTCCGAAGGTCTGATTGCCATCCTGCGCAAGGCTCCTAAAGTGTTCTGGACCGTGGGTCTGGTGCAATTCTTCTGCTGGGCGGCATTCCTCTACATGTGGTCTTACTCAACCGACGCCATCGCCGGCCATGCATTCGACGCTCCCACTACCCAGACAGCAAGCGCCATCATTGTGGGCGATAAGACCTACGACGTGAATAAAGGCTACCTCTTCAATGGCCAGACCATGCTCATCAACCACGGCCGCTTCACCGATGAGGCTGACCTCAACGCCGACGGCTCAATGCCTGTTGTCGAATCCGGCACGCTCACTTACGCCAAGATGATGAGCCAAGACAAAACCACCGGCGAATACTTCCTCTCCGACACCCAGGAAATCCCTGTAGTTGGCGTCGACAACATCAAAGTGGAATATCGCACCACCCTCAACGCTGCTTCCGAGCAATATCAGGAGGCAGGCAACTGGAATGGCGTGCTCCTGGCCGTGCAGGGCGTTATCGCCGTGCTTTGGGCTATTGTGCTTCCGATGTTCCGTCGCCGCAAAGTGGCTTACTCTCTGAGCCTCCTTATCGGCGCCATCGGCTTCCTCTCGATTTTCTTCTTCACTAACAAATACATGCTCTGCATCAGTTACGGTCTGGCCGGTGTGGCTTGGGCTGCAATGCTCGCAATGCCATTCACGATTTTGACCAACGCCCTCTCAGGCGGCAATATCGGCACCTATCTTGGCCTCTTCAACTGCACGATCTGCTTCCCGCAGATCCTGGCCGCACTGGTCGGTGGTGCAATCCTCTCGATCTTCCCCGTCGGTGCAAACGGAGCAGCACAGACCGTGAATATGCTTTACGTCTCCGGCATCCTGCTGGTGCTTGGCGCTCTGTCGGTTTGGATCGTAAAAGAAACCTACGGCAACAAGCATGAGATGAGCGAAACCGAAGCCGAGGCCGAAAACCTCCCCGGTGCAGAAATCTAACCTCACATCCTAACCCATTCAAACCGGGAATCGCACACGCACCCCACTCTTGGTCGCGAGACGATTCTCGGTTTATCATTATCTGATATGCAGAAAAAAGAAATCGTGCAGGCCGGAGGCAACGTGCCTGTCCGCCAGCTCAACATGGAGTTGATGCGCATAGTGGCCATGATGCTCGTGCTGCTTGTCCATGCCACTTTTCTCTCCAATCCCTGGCCTGTGAAGTCAATGTTTGAAGAGGCTCCAGGCTCTACGTTTGTCTTCAGCTACGTAGAGGCCATCGGCTTGGTATGCGTCAACTGTTTCATCCTCATCTCCGGATATTTTTCAATCCGCCCAAAGCTCAAGAGCCTGTGCAACCTCCTCTTTATGGTCTATTTCTACAAGGTGGTGATTTTCGGCCTGGATTGGGCGGTAAACGGCTTTTCGGTGATGAATCTGCAAAAAACACTGTTCCCTTTCACCGACTGGTTTGTAGGCGCTTACTTAGGTCTTTATCTCCTATCGCCCCTGATCAATAAGTACGTCGACTTGGCTTCAGAGAAGGACCTTCGCACGTTTCTTATTGTCTATCTCTCCCTGCAGGTGCTTGTGGGCTGGCTCATGCCTTTTACTTCCGAAACCAGCGGATTTGTTTTCGAGGCTCCGTTCATGGACTTCAGTAACGGCTACTCTGTCTTCGCCTTCATCGGCCTTTATTGCCTGGCCCGTTATGTCAAGCTCCATGGCAGCGTCGCTCTGGGCCGCCTCCTCACCAGGTGGAAAGCTCGCGATTTCATCCTTCTCTTCTTTGCCTTGACACTGGTCAATACGCTCTTCTTCGCTGCTGCCCGCCTGTATGTGCCATGGCCCAATATCGCCTACTATCTCTCGCACCTCTTCGAGAAGTACACCAACCCTTTCACCATCGCAGCTTCGGTGTGTCTGCTTTTCTTCTTTATGAAGATCAAGGTAAAGGAGACATCGGGATTCGCTCCGACGATTGTGGTTTTTGGCAAATCGGCTTTTGCTGTGTATTTGATCCACTTCAACTTTCTGGTTTTACCCTATTTCAAGCAGGGCGCCCATGCCATTTATGCCGGTCTGCCGATTTGGGGCTGGGTGCCGGCAATCTTAGGTTTTGTTGTGGCCGTGTACACGCTTTGCGTCCTTATTGACCAACTCCGGCTCTACGTCTGGAGGAAACTTTAATCCATCATCGCATCCACAAAAAAACGGACGCGCCCGGAAAGGGGTGCGTCCGTGATGCTTATAGGAGAGGGAAGCTATCAATAATTCCAGTTGCAAGCCACCTGTACGAGATTGGGACAGGCTTCGGCTTGGAGGTTTACGATAGTGTTGTAGCGACAGTTGATGTAGGTGAGGTTTTGGTCAAAAGATACGTTGAGCGTGTTGAGCTGGTTGTTGTTGCAGATGAGACGACGCAGGAAATTCTGATTTGAAAGGTCGAGCGTGGTCAGATCGTTATATGAGCAGTCAACGTATTCAAGTTGTGCGCAATTCTGCACCTGCAGCGAGGTCAGATCATTGTAAGAGCAAACCAGATCGAGGAGATTTCCGCAATCGCGCACTACGAGATTCTGCATTGAATTGTCAGAGCAAAGGAAAGTGGAGAGCGCAGGCTGGTTGCTGATGATCACATCGGTCATCTGATTATCGTCAAGGTTGAGGTTGGTCAGATTCTCGGTGCCGAAGAGGTTGAGGCTTGTGAGCTTGTTATAGCCGGCGTAGAGATTCTTGAGGTTGGTGCACCCGCTCACGGTCAGTGATTCCAGACGGTTGCCAAGACAGTTGAGTGTTTCCAGGGTTGTGGTGCCGGAGACATTCAAACCCTCAAAATAGTTGTTGGAGCAGTTGAGCGTTTTTATCGAAGTGGCTCCGGAGAGGTCAATATCTGTGAGGCGGTTGTTGTTAATGGCGCAATTTGTGAGCGATGTCACGCCGTCGAGCGACAGGGAGGTGATCTTATTGCGCGAGGCGTTGAAATCGGTAAGGGCGGAAGCACCTGCAACCGATACGCCGGTAAGTTTGTTGCGGGAAACGTCGACCTTCTTCAGAGCAGTAAATCCTGAAAGGTCGAGATTACCGGCAAGATGGCGGTCTTTCCAATCGATTGCCGTAACGCGGCCATTCTCCACGGTCACCCCTTCCCAGGTTGAGGGATCTTTGAGGTCGGATATTTTCAGAGCGTCAGCGTTAGTGCCGTCTTTTTCGGCAGGCTGTGCTAAGAATGATTGTAACTGTTTGATTTCAGCTTTGTTAGGCTTTTGAGCAAAGGCGCAAACACCGGTAAGCGCGAGTGTGATGAGTAAGGCAATCTTTTTCATGTCTAAATAATTGAATTGTTTTATATCACTAAAACGCTAACGTCCCAAAAAAAGTTTTTCGCAACATGAAAAATCCTCAACCGCCTATTCTTACACCGGCAGCTTCCCGGGAGCAGTGAGGAGGTGGTACATCAGGTCGTGCATAAGATCCCACTCATTAGTGCGCGAGCCCCGGCCCTTGCTCTTGGTGTCAAATTCGCGCAGAGCGTTGATGGCCTCAATCACCTGAAAGGCGTTGTAGCGGGACATTCCGGTGCGGAATTTCTTAATCACAAAGGCAGATTTGGCCCCCACAGCCTCCATCAGCCCCTTCTCCGTTTTGTCCTTGCTATAAAAGCAGATAAGCAGGTCGGAAAAGAAATTAAAGAGCGAACCGGTGATGACCGGAGTGGCAATTGCTTTAGGATTTGCTGCAAAGTAAGCCGTGATGCGCATCACTTTTGCCGCATCGCGAGCTGCTACGGCATCGACCAGCTCAAAGCCGTTGTAATCCTTACTTATGCCGATGTTGCGCTCCACGGTCTCGGGGGTGATAGTGCCGTTTGCCCCGAGAATCACCGCCAATTTATCAATTTCATTAAAGAGCCGACCGAGGTTGTTGCCTATAAATTCGTGAAGCATGGCCACGGATTTCTGGTCGGCGGTCATGCCTTTTTCGCGTATATAATTCTGAATGAGGCCGGGAGTGGTGTAGTCAGTGGCTTTTTTGCTCTGAAACACCGTGGCTTTTGTTTTGGCGGCCGCCATGAGCTCCTTACCCTTGGCATCGGCTCCGCGGAAGATGAGGACGAGGGTGGTAGAGGGGGTGGGGTTCTGGAAGTACTTATGGAAACGGTTGACCGAATCGGCCCTGGCAGCTTGACATTCCTTCACAATCACCATTTGCCTGTCTCCTCCCATGGGATACCGGGCACAGAGATCCATTACGGCTCCCGGCTCGATGTCGGCCGCATAGAGCACGTGCTGATTAAACACCCGGTCCTCTTCGGGAAGTGCTTCCTCAAAATCTTTGGCAAGCACGTCGGCGTAATACCCCTCCTCACCATGGATGATATAGAGAGGATCGAGCTGGCCGCCTTTAATCTTGCGGCGCAGGTCTTCAAAAGTCACGGCAGCCATTATTTCTGAGTTTGAGTTTCGGGATTGGCGATAATCGGGGAGTTGGGAGCTATGGGTATCACATATTCGTAAGGCACAACGGTGTCGAGCACCCAGCGCACCTGCGTTTCCACATCGTCCTTTACGCGCACCTCCTGAGGCGCACGCTTGAAGTAATAGTCGATGTGCATGAGCACGGGGATAGTATCACCCGGAGGGCAGGTCACGGTGTAGGTGGGCAGACCGGTGGTGAGATAGACGGGGCTGAATTGGCCGTAGGTTTCTGAGTAGATATAGACCGGGATGTCGGTCTGGTTGATGAGACGGTCTGCGGGGGCGTTTTCGCCCTCGATGCCTTTGCCCGGAGCAAAAGTGTGTTTGCGCGATTTCACGATCTCGCCTTCGGCATTGCGCTTGACGAAGGTGGTAGTGGCAAAATTGTCATTGATCAGTACCATCATCCCAAAGAATCCTGCGCCTAAGAGCAAAAAAATCAGCAAATTGAGGCATCCCGGCTGTTCCACTCCGGCAGCTTTTGGCCAGAAGCGCTTGATCAAAGCCATAATCACGCGCCAAATGATTATACACACTAAGAGCGGAAGTCCGAAGATAAAAATGGTGTAAATTGTAGTGCCCATTGCCGATTATTTTTGCAGGTAAGAAAATAATGCGTAAATTTACGCATTATTTCTGAAACGTGCCAAATTTGCAGCTAAATTTACCCGCATATGACGTAAAATTATCGGTTCGCCCCGATGGCATTCGGTGCATCTTCGATCGTTTGCGTCAGAAATTCGTGGCAATCACGCCCGAGGAGTGGGTCAGACAGCATTTCGTCAACTTCCTCATCACGCATCGCTCCTATCCTCCGGGATTGATGGCCAACGAGGTGAGCATAACCCAAAACGGTTGTCGCCGGCGCTCCGACACTGTAATCTTCGACCACCGGGCCGTCCCCCTCGCAGTGGTTGAATACAAAGCCCCCGATGTGGCCATCACCGAGAAGGTCTTCGACCAGATAGTGAGATATAATATGGTGTGGGGGGTGAAATGGCTGATGGTGAGCAACGGTCTGAGCCATTACTGCTGTCGCTGCATGCCCGATGGTACGTATAAATTCGTGAAAGATATCCCGGAATACAATAATCTATATGAATAAGTCCGAACCCCAATACAACATAGGCGTTGCCCTCAGCGGCGGCGGTGCTCGCGGTTTTGCTCATGCCGGAGCCCTCAAAGCCCTCGAAGAGGGCGGTATCAAGCCCGACATAATCGCCGGCGTGAGTGCCGGGTCGGTCGTGGCCGTGCTTTATGCTGCCGGTATGGCCCCGGAGAGGATTCTCGAGATCTTTCTTGAGAAGAAGGCCACTGATTTTGTTGAGTTCAGCTTCTCGCGCGGGAGCATCCTCAAGATCGATAAATTTGCCCGCTTTATCGGCGACAATCTCGGTAAAGTCAAAACTTTTGCCGACCTGAAAATCCCCACCTACGTCGGGGTCACTAACATGAACGAAGGCACGGCTGAGGAGTTTCACGAAGGCGAGCTCCTCCCTGCCGTCCAGGCTTCGTGCAGCATCCCCATCTCCTTTGCCCCGGTGGCCATCGGCGAGACGCAATACGTAGACGGCGGTGTGCTCCGCAATCTTCCTGCCTGGACCATCCGCGACAAATGCAAGCTTCTCATCGGTGTCAACGTCAGTCCTCTGGGCAAGATGACCGACCAAAAGCCCTCGCTGCTGGATGTGGCCATGCGCACTTATCAGCTTATGGCCAAATCAAACCAAGCCGCCGACATGGCCATGTGCGATTTCCTCATCCAGCTCCACGAAATCTCACAGCACAGCGTCCTTAGCCTTAAAGAAATTGAAAAAGTCTACAATTCCGGTTACTTCCACATGCGTAAGGCCCTGCGCGATGCAGGTCTCTGGCAAAAATAACTCTCGTCACTTCCCCATATGAAACCCATCATATACCAGCTCATCCCCCGCCTTTTCACAAACTACTGTCCTTCGCCCGTCCCCAACGGCACTATCATCCAAAACGGCTCCGGAAAGCTCAACGACATCAACCCCACAATCCTGCGCAGCCTGCGCAAGATGGGAATGACCCATGTCTGGTACACCGGCGTCATCGAGCATGCTCACGACACCGACTACACGGCCTTCGGCATCCCTCGCCATAATCCCCACGTGATCAAAGGCCACGCCGGCAGCCCCTATGCCATTACCGATTATTATGACATCGACCCTGACCTGGCCGAAAATGTGCCCGATCGCATAAAGGAGTTTGAGGCTCTTGTAGCTCGCACTCACCGCGCCGGCATGAAAGTCATTATCGACTTCGTGCCCAACCACGTTGGTCGCCAATATCACAGCGATGCCAAGCCTGTAGGCATCGAAGACCTCGGCGTCGGTGACAACACCGAGATGTTCTTCTCGCCCACAAACAATTTCTACTACATCACCCGCCAGCAATTCGCCCCCACAGGCGTCAACCTCGGAGATGGCCCGGACGCCTACGTTGAATTTCCCGCACGCGCCTCCGGCAACGACTGCTTCACGGCCTTTCCCGGAGTCAACGACTGGTACGACACCGTCAAGCTCAACTATGGTGTAGACCCCTGGAACGGCTCCCACCACTTTGACCCAATCCCCTCCACATGGCTCAAAATGCTTCACATCCTCCGCTACTGGGCCGCAAAAGGCGTCGACGGGTTCCGGTGCGACATGGTCCACATGGTGCCTCTGGAATTCTGGCACTGGGCTATCAAAAACGTAAAAGAGCAATATCCCGAGGTCATCTTCATCGCTGAAATCTACGACGTAAACCTCTACCGGCCATACATCACTCACGGCGGATTTGATTACCTTTACGATAAAGTCACCCTTTACGACACGCTCTTTGGCATCGAGCGCTCCGGAGTCTCTGCCGCATCTCTCACGGGCTGCTGGCAGACCGTGGAGGGCATCAACGCCAACATGCTCGGCTTCCTCGAAAACCACGACGAGGTCCGCTATGCCTCCACCGCCTACGCCTCCGATGCCCTGCGCGTGCTCCCCGCGCTGGTGGTCACATCAATGATCAGCACCGGCCCTGTAATGATTTACGCCGGCCAGGAGCTGGGCGAGCGTGCCGCGGAAAGCGAAGGATACAGCGGCTCGGACGGGCGCACCACCATCTTCGATTATTGGAGCATACCCACCCTACGCGCATGGCTCAACCGCGGAGCCTGCGACGGCAAGCTCACGCATCGCCAGGAGCAGCTTCGCGCCCTTTATTCCAAAGTGCTCAACCTCTGCAACTCCGAGCCCGCCATCTCCCAAGGCAAGCTCTTCGACCTGATGTACGTCAATCTGCAGAATCCAACTCTCAACCCCCACCGCCAGTTCGTCTTCATGCGCAGCACCCCGGAGCAGACCCTCATCATCGGCGTAAACTTTGACGACAGCCCCGCCGACATTCAGGTCAACATCCCTGACCACGCCTTTGATTTCCTCGGAATCACCCCCGGCCGCTACGCCCAACGCGAACTTCTCACCTCTGCACGTCGCACAACCGAAATCTCCCCCGAAACACCCTTCCCCCTACCGATAGCTCCTCATTCCGCCTCAATCTGGAAATTCACTCACTCCGGCAAGTGATTTTCTCAGTCAGGTACCAATACACCAAAGGCCCCCACAACAATCGTTGCAGGGGTCTTTGGTGTATAAGGTTAACGGGGATTGGGGGCGATTAGAGCTTGGAGGCCAGCTCGCGGAATTGGTCGAGAGTGACTTTCTGGTCGTCGATGGTGACGGCGGCGCGAATTGCTCCGAAGATCATGTTGGTGTAGGCGTTGTCGTAGATGCGTGAGCGGAAGTCCTGGTTTGAGAGCAGGTGCTTGGCGTGGCTGGTGATGGTCTCCTCGTCAAGGTTGGTGATGCCGTATTGAGCAAATTGCTGGTAAGCGATTTGTTTGGCCTGTTCCAGAAGGAAATCTTCTGTAACCTTTACCTCAAGCTTCTTTGCAATTTCGTCCTGTACGAGTTGCCATACCAGAGAGTCGCGCATTTTTGCATATTCCTCGTCGATAGTCTCTTCATTGAGCTTGTCGTCCATGAATACGAGCCATTTCTTGAGGAATGTGTCGGGCAGCTCAGCGCCTTTGTATTTGTCGACGTAGTATTGACGGGTCATGGCGCCGAAGAGCTGGTTGGAGTTGGGCTCCAGGTCGCGGGCGATCATGCCGGTGAGAGCTTCTTTGTATTCTTCTTCGTTGTGCACTTTGTCAGGACCGAAGACGTTGTTGTAGAATTCCTGGTCATGCTCGGCCGGACGGAGCACGATGATTTCGGTGATGGTGAATTCAAAGTTCTCTTTTACGTTGGCAGCGCGGTCTTTGTCAATGTTGAGCATTGAAGAGAGCTCGGCCAGATTGCCTTCGCATGATTTGTAGGGATTGAATACGACCTTGTCGCCAACTTTCTTGCCGATGAATTTCTCAGCCTCTTCTTTGTCTTTGAAGTAGTTGGGAGCGAGGATGCCGTTGATTACCTGGATGGCGTCTTCGCTTTCCTTCACAGTGCCGTCTTCGTTGAGCTCGAAGATTGTGCCTTTAACCACAGCATCGGGCTCCACTTCCTCGCCGGGAACTTGCGAACCCATGCGGCGGCGCAGGGCCTCGTCCTGGTCTTTGAGCATTTCTTCCGAGACTTCGATGGTGTAGTAGGGGAGGGTTACGTTTTTGTCGACCTCGACGTTGAATTCAGGTGCCAGACCCACTTCGTAAGAGAAAGTGTAGTCCACATCATCGTTGGTGATCTCTTTGACCTCCACAGGCAGGGGCTGGCCCAGGATCTGGAGGTTGTTTTCTTTAATATACTCATTTACGGCGCCATGCACAAGGTCGTTGATGACTTCGCTTTTCACATCTTTGCCAAAGCGACGACGCAGCTGGTCCATGGGCACGTGGCCTTTGCGGAAGCCGGGGATTACGTGGGTTTCAGAAAACTTGCGAAGTTCCTTTTTTACTTTGCCTTCGTAGTCGGCGACATCGACGTTGACGATGATTTTGCCGGTTACGTTGCTTTCTTTTTCAAAAGTTACGTTCATTTCTAAATGTATGTTTTATTCATTAATTTCTACTGTCAAACAAACGCCGGTGTGGGGACCGGTGTTCATTGCGTTGCAAAATTACGCCAAAAAATAGAATTAACCAATTTAACACACGAAAAAATTAAATAATTTCACAAAAAAATTGTAACTTCGCGGCGTAAACAGGCCCTCGGGGCTTCCAATCTTGCTTTTCTATGGTCGTATTCTTTAAAAAGGGACGTGAGTGTGTCTATGCAGTTGAATCGCTCTCTCCTCTTGGACAGGCGCAGATCGAGCGTCTGACTTGGCTCCTTGACGGGGCAAAACCTATCGTGAGTAAAAAGCTGAAGGGCCGGTACGTGGGTCCTCGGCGCGAAATGGTGACGCCTTGGAGCACCAATGCCGTGGAGATTGCCGCCAACATGGGCCTGGAGGGCATCACGCGCATCGAGCGGTTCACCCCTGTGGCATCTGACGCTCCGGTTTATGACAAGATGCTTCAGCGCCTCTATCAGGGCCTTGACAGCAAGGTCTTTACCATCGACCTTACCCCGGCCCCGATTGTCTATATCGACGACATCCACGCTTATAACCTCAAGGAAGGTCTGGCTCTGAGCCCGGAGGAGGAGGAATACTTGCGCTCGCTGCAAGAGCGCCTTGGCCGCCCTCTGACCGATAGCGAGGTCTTCGGCTTTTCGCAAGTCAACTCGGAGCATTGCCGTCATAAGATTTTCAACGGCACGTTCATCATCGATGGGCAGGAAAAGCCTCAGTCGCTCTTCAAGCTCATCAAACTCACCTCACAGACCAACCCCAATGGCCTTGTCTCGGCCTATAAAGATAATGTGGCCTTTGTGCGCGGTCCGCGCATCCGCCAGTTTGCTCCGCTTCGCGCCGATGCGCCTTCGCTTTTTGCAGAGAAGGAAATCAAAACGGTACTTTCTCTCAAGGCAGAGACCCACAATTTCCCCACTACGGTCGAGCCTTTCAACGGTGCTGCCACCGGCACCGGAGGAGAGATACGCGACCGTCTGGGTGGCGGACGCGCTTCGCTTCCGCTGGCCGGTACGGCAGTGTATATGACCTCATATCCGCGCCATCCCCAGGGCATCAAACCCTGGGAACTCATCACCAATCCCCGCGTGTGGCTCTATCAGACTCCCGCCGAGATCCTGATTAAGGCCTCTAACGGTGCCAGCGATTTCGGAAATAAGTTCGGACAGCCTCTGATCTGCGGTTCGCTCCTGACTTTCGAGCAGGACGAGAATGGCCAGCTTTATGCATATGACAAGGTGATCATGCTTGCCGGCGGTGTTGGCTTCGCATCAGCCTCAGATGCCATTAAGGGCGAGCCGGAGGTCGACGAGAAAGTCGTAGTGATGGGTGGCGACAATTACCGCATTGGCATGGGTGGCGGCGCCGTTTCCTCCGTGGCTACCGGACAGTATGCCGGAGCCATCGAGCTCAATGCCGTGCAACGTGCCAATCCGGAGATGCAGAAGCGCGTGGCCAACGTCATCCGCGCTCTGGCTGAATCCGAGAATAATCCTATCGTGTCGATTCACGACCACGGCGCCGGCGGCCATCTCAACGCTCTGTCGGAATTAGTGGAGAGCACCGGTGGCCACATCTCCCTCGACGCCCTTCCGATTGGAGACAAGACCCTCTCGGCCAAAGAGATAATCGGCAACGAGAGCCAGGAGCGCATGGGCATGGTGGTCAAAGAAGAGGATATTGAATACATTGAGAAGATAGCTCGCCGAGAGCGGGCTCCGATGTATGTCGTGGGCCACACCACCGACGACCATCGCCTGTGCTTTGAGCAGGCCGACGGCGTGCGCCCCATCGACCTGGAGGTCACCGACATGATCGGCAACTCGCCCAAAACCGTGATTCAGGACTCCACCGTGGTCAAGACCCACGAGCCCCTCACCACCGACGAGGCCCGAATCGGCGAATATCTCGAAGGTGTGCTCTCGCTGGAATCCGTGGCCTGCAAGGATTGGCTCACGAATAAAGCCGACCGTTCGGTCACCGGTAAGGTGGCCCGCCAGCAATGCCAGGGTCGCATCCAGCTCCCGCTGAGCGATTGCGGAGTAGTGGCCTTGGATTATGAAGGCAAAGCCGGTATCGCCACATCGATCGGCCACGCTCCGGCCGTAGCGCTTGTGAGCCCCGAGGCCGGGTCGGTAATGTCAGTGGCAGAGGCTCTTACGAATATCGTGGGCGCTGAATTGAAGAAGGGTCTGGAGAGCGTGTCGCTGTCGGCCAACTGGATGTGGCCCTGCAAAAATCCCGGTCAGGATGCCGCGCTTTACAGTGCCGTGCAGGCTTGCAGCGATTTTGTGTGCAGCCTCGGCATCAATATTCCCACCGGTAAGGACTCCCTCTCGATGACCCAGAAGTATAGCGACCGCAAGGTCATGGCTCCCGGCACGGTGATAATCTCCGCCGCCGGCGAGGTCTCTCACGTGCGCCGCACACTCTCTCCGGTGATCGTAAACAAGGAAACCACCACATTATATTATATAGATTTCTCTACCTGCCCCCTGCGCCTTGGCGGATCGGCCCTTGCCCAGACTCAGGGCAAGACTGGCAGCGAGGTGCCCACAGTGGCAGATGCCGCGAAATTCCGTACTGCTTTCAATGCTGTGCAGCACCTTGTGCGCAACCGCAGCCTTCTGGCTTGCCACGACGTCAGCGCCGGCGGCTTGATCACCACCCTCCTGGAGATGGTCTTCGCCAATCCCGAAGGTGGTCTTAAAATCTACACCGACGGCTTCGCGATGTTTGGCGAGCATGACCTGGTCAAGATACTTTTTGCCGAGAATCCTGCCGTGGTTATTCAGGCCGACAACCGCTCGAAGGCATCTGTAGAGAAAGTGCTCGATGAGGCCGGTGTGAAATATTTCCCCATCGGCCACCCGGCAGCCGAGCGGGTAGTGATGGTTACGCACAACGACACCGAGCGCCTCATCGGCATCGACCATCTGCGCGATGTCTGGTATAAGCCCTCTTACGAGCTCGACCGCTTGCAAAGTGGCCCTGACTGTGCTGCCCTCCGATTTGAAAACTACAAGAAGCAACCCCTGCGCTATGCTTTCCGTCCGGGATTTACCGGCAGCCTGAAGGATTACGCAGGAGCGCGGTATGCCGGAGCCGAGGAGATGAAAAAGCGCCCCATGGCTGCCATTATCCGCGAGAAGGGCGTAAACAGCGACCGCGAAATGGCGTATTCGCTCTATCTGGCCGGATTTGATGTGCGAGATGTGCACATGACCGACCTTACCTCCGGAGCCGAGACTCTCGACGATGTCAACATGATCGTCTTCTGTGGCGGTTTCTCCAATAGCGACGTGCTGGGCTCGGCCAAAGGCTGGGCAGGCGGATTCGTATGGAACGAAAAGGCATCGGCCACTCTCCGCCGCTACTACGAGCGCCCCGACACTCTCAGCCTTGGCGTCTGCAACGGTTGCCAGCTTATGATAGCCCTCAATCTCATTAATCCCGAGCATGCAAAGCCGGCAAAAATGGAGCACAACATCTCACGGAAGTTTGAATCAAACTTCGTGAGCGTGCGTATTCCGGAAAACGACACCGTGATGTTCGGTTCGCTCTCCGGCACCGTCATGGGCGTGTGGGTAGCTCACGGCGAGGGCCGCTTCATGCTCCCCGAAGGACTGAAAAACTACAACGTGATTGCACGCTACGCCTATTCCGCCTTCCCGGGCAACCCCAACGGCTCGGCCGGCGCCGTAGCCGGCATCGCATCAGCCGACGGGCGCCACGTGGCCATCATGCCTCATCCCGAGCGCACGATGTTCCCCTGGCAGTGCGCCTGGTATCCCCGCGCGCGTCGAAATCAAGACGTCACCCCCTGGTTCGAGGCCATGGTCAACGCCCGCCGCTGGGTCGAGGCTCATACCTCCCGCTGAAATAATCAGTCCTGAAAATCAAATCAGAAATGCGCTGCTGCATTCCCTCCACGGAATCGCACAGCGCATTCATCATTCTCGTATTCTAATAAAAAGCGCGGAATAATCGTAACTTACATCCTCGATATCCCGACCTTCGCAATGCCGTCCAAAGAAGGATGAATAACGATTTCCGCGCTATGAGGCTCTCTTTATATTTCAGAATGGGGCGGGGTCAGAGCCGGGGGTGAGGAAGTCGGCGGTGCCTCCGGTGAAGCCTGACTGTTGGGGCAGGGGAGAGGATGTGTTGATGCTCGATGGCACTTCGGTGGCCTCACCCAAAACCATGTCGTCCCAATTCTCAAATCGGGCAAATTCGGCGCGGAAGCGCATTTTCACATCACCCACAGAGCCGCTGCGGTGCTTGGCGATGATGAATTCGGCCAACCCTCTGATGTCGTTGCCCTCGGCATCCTGTCCTGAGCGGGTGTAATACTCCGGACGGTGGATAAAGCACACGATGTCGGCGTCCTGCTCGATAGCTCCCGACTCGCGGAGGTCGCTCAGCTGCGGGCGCTTGCCGTCGGTGCGGCTCTCCACGGAGCGGTTGAGCTGCGAGAGGGCAATAATAGGAATATTCAGCTCCTTGGCCAGTTGCTTGAGCGAGCGCGAAATCATCGACACCTCTTGCTCGCGCGAGCCGAACTTCATGCCCGAGGCATTCATCAGCTGCAGATAGTCAATGATGATCATCCCCACTTGATGCTCCCGCACCAGGCGGCGAGCCTTGGTGCGAAGCTCGAAAATGGAGAGTGAAGGGGTGTCGTCGATATACAGAGGCGAGCCCGTCAGATTCTTGATGCGGGCGAAGAGCTGCTGCCACTCGAGATTTGACAGGTCGCCGCTCTTGATCTTCGAGCCGGAAATCTCAGCCACATTACTAATCAGACGATTCACCAATTGAAGATTCGACATCTCAAGCGAGAAAATCGCAAGTGGGGTGTTGAAATTCACGGCCATGTTCTTAGCCATGGACAACACAAACGCCGTCTTGCCCATCGCCGGACGGGCCGCAATAATAATAAGGTCGGAATTCTGCCATCCGGAGGTCACCTTATCCAGCTCCCGGTAGCCCGTCTCCAAGCCGCTGAGGCCCGAAGCCCGGTTCTGCGCAACCTGCATCGCATGTATTGCGTCATTGATCACGGGGTCGATCTGCGTAACGTCCTTCTTTACATTCCGTTGTGAGATCTCAAACAGCCTGCCCTCGGCCTCCTGAAGCAAATCATCAACGTCATTGCTTTCATCATAGGCCTTCCCCTCAATGTTCGAGGCAAACGATATCAGCTCGCGTGCCAAAAACTTCTGAGCGATGATGCGAGAGTGAAACTCAACATTGGCCGCCGATGCCACACGCGAGGTCAGCTCCGAGATATAGACGGCGCCGCCCACCTCTGCGAGCGTATCGTTCAGGCGCAACTGCTCTGTCACGGTAAGCATATCGATGGGCATCTGCCGGGCGCCAAGAGTCTGGATGGCCTCGTAGATCTTCTGATGGGATGGTTCGTAAAAACTCTCCGCGCGGAGAATATCACACACACGCGTGTAAGCATCCTTCTCCAGCATCAGCGCACCAAGCACAGCCTGCTCCAGCTCCAGATCGCGCGGAGCAATGCGGCCGAGAGCGTCCAGATCAGACCTGTGTTGCGGCTTTTGCCGCCCGAACTGCTTATTATTGTTTTCTGCCATAAGAATCAAACTTTTCCGCAAAGTTACAAAAAACTTTCCATCCCACCTCCATAACTTTTCCACAACTTATCCACAATTTATCGACACCCCGCTCCGAGCGTTCACCGGCCACACCGGCGAGAAAATTCGGGATAGGTATAATAAAACGAGATCGGGCGCGTTATATAGGAGTATATGACTGCGTCGATTGTGACATATAATACTCCGCCCGACGAGCTGAGAGAGTGCCTGAGGTCTCTGAGGTCGGCCGAAGTCGAGAAAATATATGTTGTGGATAATTCCTCGCGACCCGAATTAGCAGCTGTCTGTCGGGCCGATGATCGCGTTGTCTATATCCCGAATGAAAACACGGGCTACGGTTCCGGCCATAATATGGCTATGCGCCGTGCACTGAAGGAAGGGTCGGAGTTTCATCTGGTGCTCAACAGCGATGTTGAGTTTGATCCGGAGGTCATAGACCGCCTTATCTCTTTTATGCGTGAGAATGCCGACGTGGGCCTGGTGCAGCCACGTATCACATACCCCAGCGGCAAGCCGCAGTACACTTGTCGCTTGCTTCCTACTCCGGCTAATGTCTTTTTCCGCCGGTTTCTCCCACCGGTGGGCCACCTGCTTGACCGCCGCTATCTGATTCGGGACTACGATCACTCCTATCCCATCTCAGTGCCCTCCCTTCAGGGATCGTTCCTGCTTTTCAGGATGAGCGCGCTGAAGGATGTGGGGATGTTTGACGAAAGATATTTTATGTACTGCGAGGATATTGACCTCACCCGTCGGGTCCACGCCCATTACCGCACGGTCTACTATCCGAGCGTGAGCATCCGCCACGTGCACCGCGCAGCTTCTTATCATTCGATTAAGATGCTTGGCATCCACATCGTGAACATGATCCGCTACTTCAACAAGTGGGGATGGTTTTTCGACCCTGAACGCGGGAGAATGAATGAGGCTGTGGTGAGCCGGGCGCGCCGGGCACATGAGAAATCTTGAACCGAAATGTTGGCCATTTCGGATTTTTTTTGTATCTTTGCAATTATGCTCCGACACTTCACTGTTATATTACTTACAATCCTCACCGCTTTGAGCGCAGCAGCTCAGGGCCGGTTGTCTTTTACGTCCACTTCGGCAGCTCCGGTGCAAGTGAGCCCGGAGGCTTCCACCGGCCTTCAGGCTGTCTATGTCCTTGAATCCACAGCGGGCGTGAAGGCTGTGTATCAAGCCAATACCTCTTCGGTGGTCTGGCAGAAATACAGCACCCTCGGGGGCGGATTTGCCGAAGACCTCTCCCCTGAGCGCTCGGGCGATGCATTGAGCGTGGCTCTGGAGGGAGATATGGGATATATCATCACCGACGGCTCGCAGCGCCTGTGTTTCTGGGTGGTGAATTATGCCTCTCATCGCCTTGATCTTCGTGCTCTCTCCGCAGCCTCTGAGCAGGAATGCGACCGCACGGCTCTTATCCTTGACGGCAATGCCTCCGACATCACCTACTACACCATCAACGGCGCCCCGCGCACTCTCTCCCGCGAACTGCAACTGAGCTATATGACTCTGAAATTTGACCCCGAGCAGCGGGTCTACAATCAGGAGGAAGTGGCAGTGACGCTCCCCTCGGTCTCGGGCGCAATCCGAGTTTCGGATGTGTGGTGCGACACTCGCTTCACCCTCTCGGGCGACCGTTTCCTCCGCTCATGGGGTGGCGAGCAGAGCGTGGAGTCAGATCTTATCCCTGCCACCGCAGTCTCGGCTGAAACTTCGGCCACGATGCTGGAGCACGATGCCGAGAATGAGCAGCCCTCCGACGGGTCAGCCCTTGGCGGGTCTGGTCCGGTGGATATCACCTTCGAGGCTGTGGTCACCGATGCTGCTGTCTTCACCGAGTGGGAGATTGCCACCGATGCGGAGTTTGAAAACGTAGTCGACCGCTACAACCGTTGCGATTTCGAGTATTCATTCCGCGAGGCCGGCACGCGCTACGTGAGATTTAACTGCGCCGATGCCTCGGGCAGTTGCACTTTCACCTCGGAGACCTACGAGATATACGTGGGCGAATCGGCCCTGCTGTGTCCTAATGCATTCTCGCCCAACGGCGACGGTGTGAACGATGAATGGCGTGTGAGCTATAAGTCAATCATCGATTTTGATTGCCACATCTACAACCGCTGGGGCAAGGAGCTTGCCCGGCTCACCGCCCCCTCTCAAGGCTGGGACGGCAAGGTGGGAGGCAAAACCGTGCCCGCCGGCGTTTATTTCTACGCTATCAAAGCCACCGGCACCGACGGGAAAAAGTATAACCTCAGCGGCCACATCAACATCGTGGGTCGCGGTGCCGGCCTGCACGGCTCATCAACTGAGAACCCCGATGGACCCGTGGCTCCCTCCACTCCGGCGCAGTAGTCACCACTAAGTATTAATATCATCCAATAGGTAAACACAAAATAAGGTAGAAAAATGAAAAAACACATATTATTATATATTTTCCCGGCTCTGACAGCCGGAGCTCTGCTCTTGGGCGCCACTTCGATGACTTCATCGGAGCGTTCGGATGTCTACTCCCGCACTATCAATCCCGACACCCCGGCCTCTGTGACCGTCTGCGGCGAGAAGGTTGACCTTGACCGTCTGGACATGTGGGAGCGCTTTGACCGCGAGCTCACATCCATGATCTATACCCACGGCAACACCCTCCTCACCATCAAGAGGGCCAACAAATACTTTCCCGTTATGGCTCCGATTCTGAAGAAGAACGGTGTGCCGGATGACATGCTCTATCTGGCTTGCATCGAGAGCTATCTCAACCCCACGGCCAGGTCTTCAGCCGGCGCGGCCGGCATCTGGCAGTTCATGCCTGCCACGGCCAAGCAGTATGGCCTCGAAGTCAACGATTACGTCGATGAGCGCTACAATCTGGAGAAAGCCACAGCGGCAGCGTGTCGATATCTGAAGCGGTCTTACAATAAATTCGGCAACTGGCCTTCCGTCATGGCTGCCTACAATGGCGGCGATGCCCGAATCACAAAAGAACTTGAAGCCCAGCAGGTTGGCAAATTCTTTGACCTCCATCTTGTGGAGGAGACGCTGCGCTACCCCTTCCGCGTGATGGCAATGAAGACCATCATGGAGCAGCCTCGGGCCTTTGGCTTCATGCTCAAGGATGATCAGCTCTACCAGCCCGGACAGTTCAAGCGCGTGAGCGTGAACACTCCCGTCGAGGATTGGGCTGCATGGGCAAAAAAGAACGGCACCACCTACGCCCAGCTCCGCCGCGACAATCCCTGGATCCGCGCCACCTCTCTCCCCAACAAATCAGGAAAAACCTACACAGTCTTAATCCCTGCCGACTCAAAAAGCCTTTCCCGCAAGCACCTCGGCACTAAAACCTACTCTGAAAAATGGACAATAAAATGACCCCCGTGCCCTCCGGCTCGTCGCCCTCGCTGAAGGTGACCGGCGCCCGGGTGCACAATCTCAAAAATATTGACGTGGAGATTCCCTCCGAGAGCCTTACGGTGATTACCGGCCTCTCGGGCAGCGGAAAATCATCGTTGGCTTTCGACACGATTTTTGCCGAAGGCCAGCGTCGCTATATCGAAACCTTTTCGGCCTACGCCCGAAATATGCTCGGCAACCTTGAGCGCCCCGATGTGGACCGCATCACCGGTCTCAGCCCCGTCATCGCCATCGAGCAGAAGACCGTAAACCGCAATCCGCGCTCCACTATCGGCACCACAACCGAGGTCTATGACTTCCTGCGCCTCCTTTTCTCGCGCATCGGCCAGGCCCGCAGCTATCTCAGCGGCGAGCCGATGCTCAAATACACCGAGGAGAAGATCGTGGCCCTGATCAACGAGAAATTTCTCGACAAGAAGCTCTACGTGCTCTCTCCGCTGGTCCACAATCGTAAAGGCCACTATCGCGAGCTCTTTGAGAGCCTTTTCAAGAAGGGCTTTCTGCACGTGCGTGTCGACGGCGTAATTAAAGAAATCACCCCCGGCATGAAGCTCGACCGATACAAGAACCACTCTATCGAGCTTGTCGTGGACCGGCTGAAGGTGTCAGGCACGGCCGACGAGCGCCTGCGCGACACCGTCCACTCCGCTCTGCTCCATGGCGAGGGCCAGCTTGTGATCATCGATTCCGACCTCCCCGATGAAGCTCACCACTATTCGCGCATGCTCATGGACCCCGTCAACGGCATTTCCTACCGCGAGCCGGCTCCCCACAATTTCTCCTTTAACTCCCCTCAGGGCGCTTGTCCTCGGTGCAAGGGTCTGGGCTACGTTGACTGCGTCGACCGCGAGAAAATCATCCCCGATCCCTCTCTCTCGATCCACAAAGGGGGCATTGTGCCGCTGGGCAAGTATAAAGACTCGATGGTGTTCTGGCAGATCAGTGCCATTTGCGAAAAATACGGCGCCACGATCAAAACCCCGATAAAAGACCTTCCCGAAGAGGCTCTCGAGGCCATCCTTAACGGCACCACCGAGCGCCTTGACCTCAGGCCTTATACTTCTTACACAGGAAATTACTTTTCCTCTTATGAAGGTCTGGTGAAATACATCGAGATGCAGCAAAGCGAGGATGCAGGCTCGTCGGCAAGGCAGTGGAGCGGGCAGTTTTATTCCCGTATCACATGCCCCGAATGTCACGGCGACCGCCTCAATCGCGAGGCCCTGCATTTCTTTGTCGATGATAAGAACATTGCCGCCCTTGCCCGTCTCGACATCGAGGACCTCTACGCCTGGTCGCAGACCGTGCTTGACCGCCTTGACTCGCGCGACCGCACCATTGCCTCCGAAATCATCAAGGAGATAAACCACCGCCTGCACTTCCTCGTAGACGTCGGACTCGGCTATCTGAGCCTCAACCGCGCCTCGGCCACGCTCTCGGGCGGCGAGAGCCAGCGCATCCGCCTGGCCACACAGTTGGGCTCGGAGCTGGTCAATGTGCTCTACATCCTCGACGAGCCGTCGATCGGTCTGCACCAGCGTGACAATCTCAAGCTCATCAATTCTCTCAAGCGCCTCAGAGATGCCGCCAATTCCATCATCGTGGTAGAGCACGACAAAGACATCATGCTCGAGGCCGACTATGTTGTGGACATTGGTCCCGGAGCCGGCCGAAAGGGTGGGGAAGTTGTCTTCTCCGGCACCCCGCAGCAGATGCTCCAAACCTCAACCCTCACTGCCGACTATCTTAACGGTCGCCGCAGCATCGAGGTGCCCGACAAGCGCCGAAAGGGCTCGGGGAAGAAAATCGTGCTTTCGGGATGCACGGGCCACAACCTTAAGGACGTGACCCTGCGTTTGCCCTTAGGCACCCTGACATGCGTTGCCGGAGTGTCGGGCAGCGGAAAGTCTTCGCTCATTAATTCAACTCTGCAGCCCATCCTTTCGCAACATTTCTACCGCTCCTCTCAGGAGCCGTTGCCCTACAAGGAGATCCGCGGCATGGAGCATATCGATAAGGTAGTGACGGTGGACCAGTCGCCCTTAGGTCGCACACCGCGCTCCAATCCCGCCACCTATACCGGAGTCTTCACCGATATCCGCAACCTTTTTGTCAACCTCCCGGAATCGAAAATTCGAGGCTACAAGCCCGGGCGTTTCTCATTTAATATAGCAGGAGGCCGGTGTGAAGCCTGCCACGGTAACGGCTACAAAACCATAGAGATGAATTTCCTTCCCGACGTCCTGGTGCCTTGCGAGGCTTGCGGAGGCAAGCGTTATAACCGCCAGACTCTCGAGGTGCGCTTCAAGGGCAAGTCGATTGCCGACGTCCTTGACATGACCATCAACCAGGCTGTCGAATTTTTCGAGAACGTGCCGGCGATTCTCAAAAAAATCAAAGTGCTCCAGGATATTGGTCTCGGCTATATCAAGCTCGGTCAACCCTCGTCAACCCTCTCGGGCGGCGAGAACCAACGTGTGAAACTCGCCACCGAGCTGGCGAAAAAAGACACCGGCAGCACCCTCTACATCCTCGACGAACCCACCACCGGACTCCATTTCGAAGACATCAAGACTCTCCTTGGTATCCTCCGGCGGCTTGTAGAGAAGGGCAACACCGTGCTGGTGATCGAGCACAACCTCGATGTGCTCAAATGTGCCGACTACCTCATCGACATGGGGCCCGACGGCGGAGCTGCCGGCGGCCAAATCATAGCCCAAGGCACTCCGGAGGAGGTGGCCATGACCGATTCGCCCACTTCGGCCTTCCTGCGCAAAGAATTGAATATCACATAACCGCTCATAATAAAGGAACGGACGCACCATGGTGCGCCCCTACAAACTCCTAACTCCTCACTCCTCACTAAAAAATACTCCTAACTCCTCACTAAAAAATGCTTTCCCTGCTAATAGAAAACCTTACCAAAAGTTTCGGCGATCGCATGATTTTCAGCGATTTCACCCTCGGAGTCAACGAAGGCGACAAAATCGGCATCATCGCCAAGAACGGTGCCGGAAAGTCGACCCTCCTTCGCATTCTCGCCGACAAAGAGGATTACGACAGCGGTAAAATCACCCTCCGCTCGGGGCTTCGCATCGGTTTTCTGGAGCAGGATAGCGTCTTTGCCGAGGGCATGTCGGTGCTTGAGGCATGCCTTGCCGTAGCACCCGAGCCGGAAGAGGATAAGCAGCATGAAAGCGCGTTTTCTTACCGCGACCGCATGTCGCAGATGCTCTCTCAGCTTGGCATCTCCGACCCGGAGGCGCGCACCGACCAAATCTCCGGCGGATGGCGCAAGCGTGCGGCCTTGGCTTGTGTGCTGGTACAAAACCCCGACATTCTGCTCCTTGACGAGCCCACCAACCACCTGGACATCGCCACTGTTGAGTGGCTTGAAAACTACCTGCGCCGAGCGAGAGTCACGCTGTTGATGGTCACTCACGACCGCTATTTCCTTGACCGCGTGTGCAACAAGATTATCGAAATCGACCGCGAGCAGATTTTTCTCTACGAAGGCAATTATGACTATTACCTGCGCCGACGTCGCGAGCGCATCGAAGCCATGAGCGCCCAGCTCGCTAAGGTCAAAAACACCCTGCGACGCGAGCAGGAATGGATGAGCCGTCAGCCTCAGGCCCGAGGCACCAAGCAGGGCGCCCGCATCGACCGGTTTTATGCCCTTAAAGATGTCTCCAAAGTATCGCTCAACGAGCGTCAGCTCTCCCTTAATGCACAATCCTCGCGCATCGGGTCGAAGATTTTTGAGGCCGAGCACATTGCCAAACGTTTTGGCGAGAAGGTGATTCTGCGTGATTTCTCCTACACCTTTGCCCGAGGGGAAAAAATCGGAATCGTAGGACCCAACGGTGTGGGCAAGACCACATTTATCAAAATGCTCCTTGGGCTGGAGCGGCAGGATTCCGGCGACTGGAACGTGGGCACCACCGTGCGCTTTGGCCATTACAGCCAGGAGGGATTGCCTTTGGATAAGGAAAAACGGGTGATTGATGTTGTCACCGACATTGCCGAAGACATCAAGATGCGCCAGGGCGTGCACGTCTCCCCCTCGCAGATGCTCTCGCAGTTCCTTTTTCCGTATGCCGACCAGCAAAAATACGTCTACAAACTCTCAGGCGGAGAGCGTCGGCGCCTCAACCTGGCCATCACGCTGATGTCACGCCCGAATTTTCTCATCCTTGATGAGCCTACCAACGATCTTGATATCGTCACCCTTGGTTTGCTCGAAGAGTATCTGGCGAGCTACGAGGGTTGTGCCATCATAATCAGCCACGACCGCTATTTCCTCGACAACATCGTAGACCACATCTTCGTGATGGAGGGCGATGGTGTGGTGCGCGACTTCCCCGGGGGCTATTCAGATTATCGCCAATGGCTCGCCCGACAGGAAAAAGAGGCAGTGGCAGCAGTCAAGGACGAAAAACAGAACCAGAAACCACGGGCCGAGCGTCCGGCGCGTCTGAGTTTCAAGGAGCGCAAGGAACTCGAGCAACTCGAGGCCGATATCTCTCGTCTCACAGAAGAAAAAGCCGCCCTTGAAGCCCTCTTGAGCTCAGGCGGCGAGGCCGATGCCATACGGCAGGCCTCCGAGCGCTACTCCGAGGTGCAATCCGCCCTTGACCAAGCAGAAACCCGCTGGCTCGAACTCAGTATGATTGAATAATCCCTTTATTCCAAGGTATGGCAGTATAAACCTTATAACTTCTAAAATGAAAAATCTTATCCTTGCATGTTTGCTCTCGATCATATTTTGTGGTGAAGCAGCCGGGCGGTTGCATCCGTTGTCGATGCTTGAGCTGGAATCGCCGAGGATGAAGGTGCCGGCTCGAGAAGATGCGCAACTTTCGCCTTATATCCCGGCTCTGATGCTCCTTGAGGCCCAATCGCAGACCAAAGCCGACCTTGAGGCCCTGGGCGTGATTTTCTACCACGAGCGCAGGGGCATCCACCTCACGGCCATCCCCAGAGAGGCTGTGAATGACGTGCTGCAAGTGCCGGGCATTATCGATATTTCGTGCGCCAACACCACCTCGGCATGCATGGACAAGGCACGTCCTTTCTGCTTTGTTGATGTGGCCCAGACGCCCACGTCCTCCCGAGCAGGTTTTACAGGCAAGGGCATCGTGACCGGCATTTCCGATATCGGTTTTGACCCTCAGCATATTGCTTTTTGGAATAATCTGAAAAGTTTTGCCGTTTTCCGCCCGGAGAACGATACGGAGATCATCTCTCAAGGAGCTGCTCTGGCAGATTGCGATACAGACAATCCTGATCAGCACCACGCCACCCACGTGGCCAATATCATGGCCGGAAGCTATATGGAGGGGCTGTATTACGGTGTGGCGCCGGGGTCTGACCTGGTTGTCACCACCAGCAACCTCAACGATGTGGGCATCCTCTTGGGGGTGGAGCATATAATCAGCTACGCCCGCGCCCTTGAGCGGCGGGCTGTGATAAATCTCTCACTCTCATCTTCCGTGGGGCCTCACGACGGATCGTCGCTGATGTCGGCCTATCTGAATTACGCCGCCGAGGATGCTGTGATTTGCATCTCATCGGGCAATTCCGGCGATTGCCCCGGCTATGCATATTATTACTTTACGCCGGCCCACACCGAGGCCTCGGTGGGCCTTGCCTGCGGTAATAATCGGACGCTCAATAATTACCTTGAGTTATGGGGCAGCCCCGGACGGAGCTTCAGCGTGCGCTGCAACGTCCTTGACACCTCCACGGGCTCCGTGGTCTATTCTTCTCCCTGGCATGATGCCGCCAACGAAGAGCAGGAAACCTTCGAGCCCGGGATGCTTGACGGCAAAATCACTATGCTCAGCTATTTATGCCCGATGAATAACCGCTACAGTCTGGCTGTACGGCTGCAATACACTACCGATGCCCTCGCCGCTGATGGCCGCACGGCGCGCTACGTATGCTTTCTCTCTGTAAAGTCCCCGGGGGGCACCTCGGTGCAAGGCTGGTCTGACATTTCCTCGTTGATGTTTGCTCAGGCTCCGGGCACTGATGAGAGCTTTACGGTGCAATGCGACGGCACGGTCAACGATCTCACCACCGCCCCGGGTGTAATCTGCGTGGGCTCTTGCCGGTCTCGGAATGAGGTGCCTGTGCTCTCCGGCGGCGATAAGTCCTGGACTTTCCCTGTGGGCACGGTCTCTGACTGGAGTTCTTTCGCTTCAGCCACTGAATTCTGCCGCCCTCTTCCGGATTTTTGTGCTCCCGGCCAGATGGTGATTTCCGCACAGTCGTCTTATTTTATGAAAGACCACACCTTCGGCTGGAACGCAGCGATGACACGCACGCCTGAAGGCGATTTCTACTGGAATTTTGATCAGGGCACTTCGATGGCCTCGCCGTTTGCCGCTGGGGTGTTTGCCCAATGGCTCGAGGCGGATCCCACTCTCACAACGGCAGACCTTCGCGAGATAGCCGCATCCACAGCACGAACCGATTTCTCGGACTTCCCTTCTGCGCAGTGGGGTGGGGGATGTATTGACGCGGAGGCCGGTCTGGAGAAGATTTTGAGTGGGATTTCATCAATAGCTGAAGTGCCTGTCGATGCTCCCGAAATGATCTTCACCCTCAGTGGTCTTCGCCTTGACCACACCGACCGCTCTGCTCTGGCCCCGGGGGTCTATATCGCCGTTTCGGCTAAAGGTGTGGAGAAAATTCTGGTCGGAAAGTAACCTCTTCGCACCGTCACGGTGTGTAGTTTCTGTGTAACCCTGATTTTCAGACAGTTGCATGTTTTGGATAATTTTTAGGTACTGTAAATTTTACAATCACTTGAAAATTAAATAGTTAGAAATTTTTTCGGAAAACTTTTCTACATTCGGCGTTTTATTTTGAAATTTATTTGGTGGTTTGGGATTTTATTCTGAACTTTGCAGATGTGCGTTCGGCCGGCGCTTCCCGGCCTGTTCTTATCCATTTGCTAACCAATCCCATTTCAAGATAATATCGTGGAAGATTCCCATTACAAGTACGAAGACGTCTACCGCGCCACGCTCGATTATTTCGGCGGTGACGAGCTCGCTGCCCGCGTTTGGGCCAGCAAATATGCCCTGAAAGATTCTTTCGGCAATCTATATGAACTCACCCCCGACGACATGCACCGCCGCATCGCCGGCGAGATTGCTCGCATCGAACAGAAATATCCCAACCCCATGAGCGAGGAGGAGATATTCTCGCTTCTGAAAAATTTCCGCTACATCGTGCCCCAGGGCAGTCCGATGGCCGGAATCGGTAACAGCTACCAGGTGGGGTCGCTCTCAAATTGCTTCGTGATCGGCCTTGACGGCCACCCCGACTCCTACGGCGGCGTGATCCGAATCGATGAGGAGCAAGTGCAGCTGATGAAGCGCAGAGGCGGCGTGGGTCATGACCTCAGCCACATCCGCCCCAAGGGCACTCCCGTCAATAATTCCGCTCTCACCTCCACCGGCCTGGTGCCCTTCATGGAGCGCTACTCCAACTCTACACGCGAAGTGGCGCAAGACGGCAGGCGCGGAGCCCTCATGCTCACCGTCTCGATCAAGCACCCCGACTCCGAGGCCTTTATCGACGCTAAAATGACTGAAGGGAAGGTGACCGGTGCAAACGTCTCGGTGCGCATTACCGATGATTTCATGCAGTCGGCTATCGCAGGCGAGCCCTTCGTGCAGCAATACCCCGTAAGCGGCGACGATGTGCTTGTAAAGAAGGAGGTAGACGCAAAACGCATTTGGGAGAAAATCATCCACAATGCCTGGAAGTCGGCCGAGCCCGGTGTGCTGTTCTGGGACACAATCCGCCGCGAGTCAGTGCCTGATTGCTATGCCGACCTCGGGTTTGAGACCATCTCCACCAATCCCTGCGGTGAGATTCCTCTTTGCCCCTACGACAGCTGCCGCCTGGTGGCCATCAATCTTTTCAGCTACGTAAAAAATCCCTTTACTAAAGACGCATACTTTGATTTCGACCTCTTTGCCAAGCATGTGGCTCGTGCACAGCGCATTATGGACGATATCATTGATCTTGAAATGGAGAAAATCGAGACTATCCTTGCCAAGGTCGATGAGGATCCCGAAACCGAAGAGGTGAAATATGCCGAACGCAATCTCTGGGAGAAAATCCGCGACAAAACCCTGAAAGGCCGTCGCACCGGTGTGGGCACAACAGCAGAAGGCGACATGCTCGCCGCTCTGGGTTATAAGTACGGCACCGAAGAAGCCACGGCATTCTCTGTCCGGGTGCACAAGGCTTTAGCTCTGGCTGCCTACGGCTCAAGCGTGGATATGGCTGCCGAGCGCGGCGCCTTTGAAATCTTTGATGCCGAGCGCGAGAAAAACAATCCCTACATCGCCCGCCTGCGTGAGGCTGACCCCGCTCTTTACGAGCGCATGGTGAAGCACGGACGCCGCAACATCGCCTGCCTGACCATCGCCCCCACCGGCACCACCTCGCTGATGACCCGCACCACCTCAGGTATCGAGCCTGTCTTCCTCCCCGTCTACAAACGTCGCCGCAAGGTCAATCCCAACGATGCCGATGTGCGCGTTGATTATGTCGACGACACGGGCGACGCATTCGAGGAGTACATCGTATACCACCCCAAATTCATCGACTGGATGAAGACCCAAGGCATCGAAGTGCGTCAGGATTACACCCAAGAAGAAATCAACGACCTTGTGGCCCGCTCTCCCTACGCCGGAGCCACAGCCAACGACATCAACTGGCTCGAGAAGGTGCGCATGCAGGGCGCCGTGCAGAAATGGG
>CAZNRK010000018.1:5234-34727 GCA_964575435.1 uncultured Bacteroides sp. | reverse complement strand
TGCGACCACCTGGTCCCAAACCAGGTGCGCTACCGGACTGCGCTACGCCCCGATCATTTTTTCATCCGCAAAGTTACGCGATTTTCCTCAAATACGCAACTCCATTAGGGAAATTCCCTAATTTTTTCTTCAAAAATCATGTAGGATCCTTCCAGTCGCCGTTTTCTTTGATCAGACTGATGAGGAGGGGAAGGGCCCGGTCGGCAGGGACGTTTTTGACCTTACACTCCTTGCCCTTGTATAGGCTTACGTTGCCCGCAGCAGCACCGATGTAGCCATAATCGGCATCGGCCATTTCGCCCGGACCGTTGACGATGCACCCCATCACGGCTATCTTCAGGCCGGGGAGGTGGGCTGTGGCTTGACGCACCTGAGCCAGCGCGGTGGGGAGGTCAAAAAGAGTGCGACCGCAGGAGGGGCAGGCGATGTACTCCGTCTTGGAAAACCGCCGGCGCGTGGCCTGCAGGATGCCGAGTTGCAGATCGGCCAGGCGCGATTTCTCAATACGTGGGGCCTCGATCCATATGCCGTCGGCAAACCCTCCAAGCAGCAGGGCGCCGAGCTTGATGGCCGACTCCAGGGCAACGCGCTCGTAGGGGACATCTTCGCTGAATGTGAGCTTTGCAATGGCGGGTGAGGCGGATTTTTCAGCCCGGAGGGTATGGAATTTCGCACGGGCCGAGTTGACGTTGTTGCAATCCACCACGATGGCCTCTTCCGGTATGGCGTTTGGCTCGAAATCCACGCCTACGGCCTTTGTCAAGGTCCAAAAATCAGAGGGCACGACGCGCACCGGGGCTATCGGGTCGTAATCGTCACTCACCATGCCCTCTGCCGTGGCTTCGGAGGCTATCTCATTGATAATCTTCACGATATCCCGCGCAACCGGGATTTCGGCCTCCGGAGCTTCGCTCAGAGAGACGCGGATAGTGTCGCCAATGCCATCGGCCAGCAGCGAGCCGATGCCCACGGCCGATTTCACGCGTCCGTCCTCGCCGTCGCCGGCTTCGGTCACGCCCAGATGCAGGGGGAAGTGCATATCCTCGCGGTCCATGGCAGCCACGAGCCGTCGCACTGTCTCGGTCATTACCACCACGTTTGAGGCTTTGATTGAGATCACTACCTGATCAAAACCGTGGGCCCGGCATACGCGCAGAAATTCCATTGCGCTCTCGGTCATGCCTGCTGGAGTGTCGCCGTAGCGGCTCATGATGCGGTCGGAGAGCGAGCCGTGGTTCACACCGATGCGCAGAGCCGTGCCTCGCTCCCGGCAGAGATCAAGAAGGGGGACGAGCTTGTCGGCGATTTTTTTGATTTCGTCGGCATATTCCGCATCCGTGTATTCCAGCTTTTTGAACGTACGCCCCGGGTCAACGAAATTTCCGGGGTTGATCCTCACCTTCTCCACCACCTCAGCGGCAGCAAAAGCGGCAGCCGGATTGAAGTGGATGTCGGCCACCAGGGGCACCGAGCAGCCTGCATTGCGCACGGCAGCATGGATGTTGCCGAGGTTTTTGGCGTGGGCCACACCCTGTGCTGTCAAACGCACGATGTCGGCTCCGGCCTCGGCAATTGAAATCACCTGCCGGGCCGATGCCTCGGTGTCGAGGGTGGGGGTGTTGGTCATGGATTGGAGGGCGATGGGGTTGTCACCTCCCACCTTTACCTCGCCGACACGCACCACAGATGTGGGGCGGCGCTTATATGAGAATTGTTGCATCCTACACCTTATATTTATATGTGTCGATTTTGGCGAGCTCTTCGTTGGCTTTTACGATTTTGTCGGCGAGGCCGGCGCGGTAGGCATCAAGGCGGTCAGCCACTTCGGGGTCGGTCAAGGCCACGATTTTCACGGCCAGAATTGCGGCGTTCATGGCGCCGTTGATGCCCATCGTGGCCACGGGGATGCCCGGGGGCATTTGCACGATAGAGAGCAAGGCGTCGGTGCCGTCGAGGCTGGAATTGATGGGCACACCCACCACGGGCAGAGGAGTCATCGCGGCAATCACACCGGGCAGCGCGGCGGCCATGCCGGCAGCGGCAATGATGACCTTGATGCCGCGTCCGCGCGCGTTGCGAGCAAACTCTTCAACCTGCACCGGGGTGCGGTGGGCGCTCAGAGCGTTCATCTCAAAGGGGATTTGCATTTGTTCCAGGAAGTCCGCAGCTTTGCGGAGGATGGGCAGGTCAGATGTGCTGCCCATAATGATGCTAACGATAGGAGACATATTTCAGTGAACTAAGGAACACAGTAATAAGATTTAACCAAGCGACATTGTGGCCAAGGCCAGGACAAGAGCCAGGAGCCAGCCGGCATAGGTCTGCATGGCGGTGTGGCGCTCAAGATAGACGCGCGATGAGGCCACAGCCCCCGAGAGCACAATGGCGGCGATGAGCAGCGGAACGGGATTGGAGCCTGAGAGATGATTTAGGGCAAGCCACACAAGCATCCCGCACATCCCGCCCATAGCCAAGGCGTGGGCGCTGATCTTCCACCAAAGTGATATCACCAACGCACAAACAGCTGCCACTGCCGCTCCCACAAAGAAGAGGCAGAGCCACCCCGGGGCACGGCAAACGTGTAGGTAAATACCGGCAGCAACGTAGCACACAGCCGTAACGGCAAAGGGGATTGTGCGCTGTCGCCGGTCGCTGATTGCGAGGTCAGAGACCTTGCCGGCGCGCATCATGCCGATGATGACCCCCAAAGGAATAATGGCCGTGACCAAAAAAATGACCACCGACGAGAGAAGGCGTGCACTTTCAGGAGCACTGGCCAGAGGACTAACCCATAAAGCCAGAAGCAGCGTGAAAGTGGGCACGAAAAGCGGAGAAAATATCCCCGAAAGGGTATTGGCTATAGCGCGCAGGGCCGGACTCTCGGTGGGGTTATGTTTCTGCTTTGGAGCCGCAGCGGGTGCGTTGGTTTGCTTTTCAGCCAGATATTTGCGCAGGGCGCTGTCGGCGCCGGGGGTGGCAGAGGGGTCATTGTCAATTGCTGTCATATCTTTTTTCTTAATCTGCCGGGGGGGAGGCCCAGGCGTTCGCGATATTTTGTTACGGTGCGTCGGGCCATGGCGATGCCCTTCTTGGCAAGCGCCTCACAGATGGCCTGATCGCTCAGGGGGTGGGCAGGGTCTTCTTCCTCAATCACTTGGCTGACAGCCTGAAGGAGGGTGTGGGATGTGAGGTCGGAGTCTTCGGATGTGCGTTCGTTAAAAAACATCTTCAAAGGGAACACGCCCCAGGGAGTGGTGACATATTTCCCCTGTGTGGCTCGCGAAATCACGGAGATGTCGAGGCCGGTGATGGCTGATAGTTCACGAAGCACAAGAGGTTTTAGCTTTGTGGCATCGCCGGTGAGGAAAAAGTCCCACTGATAGTCAACGATCGCCCGCATCACCGTGAGCATCGTCTCGGCCCTGCGTCGAAGCACCTCGATAAAGGCGGCAGCATCGTCGCGTTTGAGTTTGATAAAGGCAGAGGCCTGGCGTTCACGCGCGTTTGCGGCCGGTCGAGCGGCCTCGCGGGCAAATGTCTCTTCGATCTGAAGCTCCGGGGCGGCGCTGAGCAGACTCACAGACGCGCGGTCGCCCTCGATCTCCACGGCAAAGTCCGGAATTATGCTTTGCGCCCCATCGGCTTCGCCCTCGCCTGAGGATGTGCATCCGGGTTTGGGGTTTAGCGAGCGAATCACCTCCAAGGCCTTGCGCAGGGCCTCGGGGTCGGAGATTCCCATTTCGTGCATCAGCCTGTCGTAATGCTTTTTGCCAAGAAGGTCAAAGTAGTCGGCCACGATCTCGGTAGCGAGCTTCACGGTCTCAGCCTCATCAGGGCGGGGCTGCAAGCGGCGCAGCTGCAGGAGCAGGCAATCACGCAGATCCACGGCACCGACACCGGCCGGGTCGAGCTCACGCACTTGCTCGAAAGCCCGACGCATGTCCTCGTGAGGGGCGCTTATGCCCGCCACCTCCAGATCGGTCTCCATGGCTCTGAGGCTGCGACTGAGGTAGCCGTTATTGTCCAGATTACCAATGATATATAGAGCCAACCGGGCAATTTCGGGTGGCAATGCGGTGCGATTAATCTGCTCTGAGAGGTTTTCCTGCAAAGTCTGGGAGGATTCCCGAATCTCGGGACGAAAGGGGTCCTCACCTCGGGAGCGAGAGGGCGGAAGGTAGGGGGCGTCATCGTCAGAGGCGTAGTCGGCACGCTGGAGCTCGTCGGCGGTCTCTGTGAAGTCGCCTTCATGCCCCCGGGGCTCATCAACAGCCACCAGAGCGGGGTTGTCGTCGAGCTGTCGGTGTATTTCCTCATCCAGCTCCGGCGCCGACATCTCAAGTAGGCGCACGAGCTGCATCTGCATCGGCGAGAGGCGCTGCACCTGCCGAAGTTCCTGTGAAATATTCTGTCCTAACCCCGTGTCCATCAAAACATTGAATTCATTTCGGAAAGCGATAGCAGCCGATACACGGCATGGCCGTCGGGGGTGAAATTTGGAGTAGGGAGGCGGAAGAGGTCGGCCACAATCACGTCCATTTCGGCCTTAGAGAGCGCTGTGCCGCGCTTGATTGCCGCTGCGCGAGCCATCGAGAGAGCGATGCGCTGCCACAGCGACATTTCTCCGCCTTCCTCCTCCTCGGCCACGGCTGCGAGGATGTCGGAGATGACGGCGGTGGCTGAGGTGTTGCCTTGCACCGAGGGGATGGCGTTGACGGCCCAGGAGTTGTCGCCGAGGTTGCTGATATCGAATCCCATTGATTGCAGAGTGGGTTCGATTGATTGCATGAGGGCGTTTTGCGAGGGGTCAAGCGATATGGCCTCGGGGAAGATCAGGCGTTGCGAGCTCACGCGCCCTTGCTCCACCATTTCGGCAAATTTCTCATAGAGGATGCGCACGTGGGCGCGGTATTGGTCAATGATGAGCACACCCTCGGGTGAGGGGGCGATGATGTAGCGGTTCTTTACCTGAAACAACGCCGGCGTGGTGGCCGAGGCTGCGTCCAGATCCATTTCCAGCTGCTGTGCGGGGAGCTCGGAGGTGAAGCCTTCGTAGAGCTTTTCCCAATCCGTGGCCACGGATTTTGAGCGTGAAGGCAGATCGGCACGCAGGCCGGGACCGGGGAGGTCAACCTTCGGCGCCGCCGGGGATGGCTGGGTGGAAAAGGGATTATAGGATGGGTCGAAATCAACCTGCGGCATCTGTGGCATCGCTCCGGCATTAGGGTTGAAAGCAGGGATGTCGGGGGCGTCTACTGTGTCGAAATCGATGGCGGCTACGGCGTTGTAGCGGCCTAACGACTCGCGCACCGTGGCGCAGAGGATTTGCCACAGAGGCTGTTCGTTTTCAAATTTGATTTCGTGTTTCTGCGGATGGATGTTCACGTCGATGGTCTCGGGATCGACGGTGAAGTTGATGAAATAGTTTGGCTGGGTGTCTGCAGCGATGAGCTCCTGGTAGCAGGAGAGCACAGCCTTGTGGAAGTATGGGTGGCGCATGTTTCTTCCGTTGACGAAGAAATACTGCAACGCCCCTCTTTTGCGGGCATTCTGTGGCAGACCCACATACCCGGAGATTTTGACCAGAGAGGTCTCCGTGTCTACGGGGATGAGCTGGTGGTCCATGCTCTTGCCGAAGAGGTCGGCGATTCGCTGCTTCAAGGGAGCGCGACTGAGCTGGTGGAGCACCACGTCGTTGTGGGTCAGGGAGAGTGAAACGTCTGTGTTGACCAGAGCAAGGCGCTCAAACTCTCGCATAATGTGGCCCATCTCCACGGGGTCTTTTTTTAGAAATTTGCGCCGGGCGGGGAGATTGAAAAAGAGGCGCTTTACCATAATATTTGTACCCGGGGAGCACACATCCGGCTCCTGCGATTGCACCTTGGAGGCCGAGATGCACAGGCGAGTGCCCGTGACGTCGTCGGCTCGCATCGTGCGCACCTCCACCTCGCTCACCGCCACCACCGAGGGGAGCGCCTCGCCGCGAAATCCCATGGTGTGGAGCGAGAAGAGGTCAGTGGCCTGTGAGATTTTGGATGTGGCGTGACGCTCAAAGGCCATACGGGCGTCGGTGGGCGACATTCCCGAGCCGTTGTCGATGACTTGTATGAGGGTGCGCCCGGCGTCTTTTATGATAATACTCACCTCCGAGGCTCCGGCGTCAATGCTGTTTTCTACAAGCTCTTTGACCACCGAAGCCGGACGTTGAATCACCTCCCCGGCGGCAATCTGGTTGGCCACCGAGTCGGGCAGGAGATGGATAATATCTTTACTTTTAGTATTGATAGGAGGAGTTAGGCGTTTGTAGGGATGCACCATGGTGCGTCCGTTCCTTCTCAGTTAAGAGTATTATTTAGACGGGGATGACGCCGATACCGGGACGGTCGGCGGGGATGGTGACTTTGCCGTCTACGATCTTGATGCCGTCAAAGATATCGTTGGCAATCAGGAGGTTGCCGTCGAGGTCGGCATAGTCGACCATGGGAGAGAGCTGGGCGGCAGCGGTAACGGCACAAGAGGTCTCGGTCATGCAGCCAAGCATCACCTTCATGCCCAAAGCGCGAGCCAGCACGGCCATTTTGTAGGCTTCGTGCAAGCCGGTGCTCTTCATGAGTTTGATGTTGATGCCGTCAAAAGATTCCGACATGCGCTTGACGTCGGAGAGGCGCTGCAGCGATTCGTCGGCGATCAGAGGCAGCGGCGAGCGCTCGCGCACCCAAGCCGTGTCGGCATCCTGCTCCTTGGGCATGGGTTGCTCCACAAAGAGGCAGTTCTGTTCGGCGAGCCACTGGCACATCTCCAGGGCGTGGTGTTTATCGCTCCAGCCTTGATTGGCATCGACGCAGATGGGCACGTCGCTCACTTTGCGCAGCTCTTCCACGATTTCCTTATCGTGGCCCACACCCATCTTTACCTTCACTACTTTGAAGCCCTCTGTCTCCTCGATTTCGCGACGCATCTCTTCAGGGTCGCTCTGGTAGCTGATGGTAATAGAGGTGTTGGGGGTGGTTTCGCGATTCAGACCCCAGATTTTGTACCAGGGTTGGTTCATGATTTTGCCTGTGAGGTCGTGCAGAGCAATGTCGACCGAGGCCTTTGCAGCGCGGTTGTTGGGAGCAATGCTCTCAAGATATGCATGGATTTCTTCCATGTCAAAAGGCGAGAATTGAGTGAGATCAACTTTAGAAAGGAAATCGCACACCGACTGCACCGACTCGCCCAAATAGGGGGGCATCGAGGCCTCGCCATAGCCCACCAGGCCGTCGTACTCAATGCGTACCTGCACGCCGGGGGTGGTGGTGCGCTGGTTCTTGGCCAGGTTGAAGGCGTGGCGCAGTTTCAGTTCGTAAGGCTCAAAAATCAGATTCATCTTGCCCGAAGGGGAGGTCTGCTTGGTGGGCGAACCGAAAGCGGAAAAACTAATAGGCGACACAGCCATAGCCGCTGCTGAGAGGGCTGCCGTGCGCAGGAAATTTCTTCTATTCATATGGTTTATGGTTTTAGGATTCAGGATACAATTATTTAAGTACTTTATAATGTATATAGTTTTGGATTCAGGATATAATTATTTAAGTACTATATAATGTATATAGTTTTGGATTCGGGAATTATTTATTAAAGTACCAGGGATGATTGCGCACGCTGATGATGCCGGGGGTGTCTTCGCATCCGTGGATGCGGGCGCAGTGGAGCAGAGGAGTGGTGAGATACAGGGGCGATGCGGGATCAAGGCTGTTGCGCTTTACGCGGCCTGAGGAGTGCACGTAGTTGCCGTCGTGGTCATAAATGGCCACGTGGGTCACACGCCCCGTTTTAGGATTGCCAAAAAAGAGCAGGTCGCCCTTTTGGCAAGTGGTCCAGTCCTGGGCCTCCATGCGCAGGCCGGTGAGGGCTTGCTGCGAGGCATCGCGGCGGAGCATGATACCGTTGCTGAGGTACGACACCTTTGCCAGACCCGAGCAATCGAGATTTTTCGTTGAGGTGCCACCCCAGAAGTAAGGCGACCCCTCCATCGAATATGCCTGATCCAGAATCTTGTCAGCGTCAAAAGTCTGCGCGGCCCAAAGCTCGATGGGGGTCACAGCATCAGCATCGACCCAAGCCTTACGGCCATCAGGGAGCTTAATGTGGATGCGGCCGTCGGTCTCTCCGGCTCCGATGCGCTCCACGATGCAGCCGTTGACCAAGTCGGTGACCACATCGCGCAGCCCAGACGCCTTGGCGTCTTTGTAAGCGATAACCTGATAGGGAGCGGTCACGACCATGCGAGGCACCGAGCGCCAGAGCTCCATCTCCTGCGGGGTCTTGCGGGCAAGACCCGACGAGGCCACATAGCCCAGATACCCGTCGGGACACTGTATACGCCAGAAATCGCCCGACTTTTCAAGCAGGCGCACGGGCATGCCCATCAGCACCTGGGTGCCCATCTCGGCGGCGTGGGCCGGTGCGGTGCGCACGTGGGCCACTGACATCAATGGCAGAGCCCAGAGCGTGTCGGGCAGGACGGTGACATTCAGGGTATATTTTTCGCCCGAAGCGGCAAGTGCCTTTTCAAGAGCCTCGTAGGCCACGGGTTCCGACACTTTGCCGGTGACGACAATGTCTTTTTTGCTTTTTTCAGCCTTTACTTCAAACACATCCTGACGCTTGTCGGGGGCATACTGTTGCTTCACTTCATCAATCGTCTGCTGCACCTGAGGCAGCCCAGCCGCAGCGCTGAGAGCCCCACAAGCGAGAGCGATGAGGGAGAGGAGGGGAGTCTTCATGGTTATTCGGTTACGGGGGTTACGGAAATAAGGTCAAAATGATGGCTCCAGCCCGGGTAGAAGAGGTTGCCTTTGGTGCACTCCACTTCTCCAAGCTGAGCGTCGACCGTCTCAGAGCGCACGTAGCGCTTTGCAGGGTAGAAATCGCCGCTGACGGTGAGATTTGCGGCCAGACGGTGAGAGTCCATGCCGTGGGAGTAGAATTGCTGAATCTCCTGGTCGGGGCTGGATGTGTAGCGGCCAAAGGATGTGTCGACCGGAACCCAGCCCACGCCCTCAAAGTAAACCTCGGCCCAGTCGTGGAGGTTGAGCTCGCCTGGGTGGAGCATCCAGCCGCTTTCCCAGCGCGCCGGGATGCCCAGAGAACGCATCAGAGAGATGTAAAGGAGCGATACCTGGCCGCAGTCGCCGTGGCCCTCGTCGATTACATATTGCGGGATGCACTCGATGGTGCTATACTCGCGCGCGCCGGCCCAGGGGTAGCGCTTGATGATGTAGTCGTAGACCATCTCGCTGCATTTAAAGGGGTCGGTCTCATCTCCCACGATGCTCTTGGCCAGCTCCGGGGCGTAGACGATGTGGGGATTGTCAAAAGCCGTGTAGCGGCGATAGAGGTCAGAAGACTTATCGTAGGGGAGGATATTGGCGCGGATGCTGTCGGGGTGGAAATATTGGCCGCGGGTGGTGAATTCGGCTTCGTAAGTAAAGACTGTGACGGAATCCTCAACCGGGGCCGTGAAATAAATCGTGCGGTGGTCGCTCTCCTCGGAGTTGGAGATCACGACCGGGTGAGAAGCCGAAATCAGGCGCACATCGCTTTGGCGAGCCGACTCCAAGGGATAGATCATCCATGCGCGCAGGGTGTCGCCGCGCAGGGCATCGACCGTGGGCACCGAGATGGTGTAGGAATAGCGCACGCGATGGGCGCCCCCGTCGGGAAGCTCGCCTTTTGCGTGGCGGATCACAGAGTCAACGTAGCTGATGCGCTTGGGCGAAGCAGATGCGCCGCGATATTTCCAGCCTCCGTTGTAGTCGGGATTGAGGAGCTCGACATTCCTTACCGACTTGCGGTGCATGCGCTCCACACCGTCGATGGTCTTCACCTCAATATATTTCTTGCGGGCAAACTCGCGCACATCGTCGCGCGTGAGGCCCGGGTGGGCGGCGATGATCTTGTCGGCACCCTCCTCAAATGTGAGGCTGAAATCAGAGAGCAGACGGCTGTGGATGGCCGCAGCCGAGTCGGCCTCGATCCAGACGGGGAGGTCATTCTTGCATTTATCGCACTTTTTTGAGTTGCAATCGCCTGCTGCAGCTCCGGTCAGAGCCGCTGCGAGGAAGAGGACAGAGAGAGAGGTGCGCATGGGGCTTTATTTATTTGTTTTGGCGATGATGATGTTGCGAATCTTGTCGGCAAGGGCCTGAGCCTCAGCCATATCGGAGGCTTCGGCGTAGATGCGGATGATGGGCTCGGTGTTGGATTTGCGCAGGTGCACCCAACGGTCGGGGAAGTCGATTTTCACGCCGTCGACAGTCGTGATCTCCTCGCCGGCAAAGTCAGCCTTCACCTGCTCGAGGATGGCGTCAACGTCAATGCCCTCAGTGAGCTGCACCTTGGTTTTTGCGATTTCATACTTGGGCATGCGTGCCTTGATCTGGGTGGGGCGCTCGCCTGTATGGGCCATCATGGTCAAATAGAGCGCAACGCCCACCAGAGCATCGCGTCCGTAGTGGCTCTCGGGATAGATGATGCCGCCGTTGCCTTCGCCGCCTATGATGGCGCCGGTTTCGCGCATTTTCTGAGTCACATTCACCTCGCCGACTGCCGCTGCGTTGTATTCGCAGCCGTGGGCACGAGTCACATCGCGCAGGGCGCGCGACGAGCTCAGATTCGACACCGTATTGCCCGGGGTGTGGCCCAGCACATAGTCGGCAATTGAAACCAGGGTGTACTCCTCACCAAACATCGTGCCGTCTTCGTTGATGATTGCCAGACGATCCACGTCCGGATCAACGACAAAGCCAACATCGGCGCCGGCCGTGGCCATAAGTTCGGAGATCTGGGTGAGGTTTTCGGGAATGGGCTCGGGAGTGTGGGCAAATTGGCCCGTGGGCTCGCAGTTGAGTTCGATTATCTTCTTTACGCCCAGAGCTTTAAGCAGCTCGGGGATTGCCACACCGCCCACAGAGTTGACGGCATCCACGGCCACGGTGAAGTCGGCTTTCTCGATAGCGGCCTTATCAACCAGCGGGAGGGAAAGGACCTGACGGATGTGGTAGGCTGTGTAGGTGGTATTGGTGAATTCATGGCCGAGGTCGTCGACATCGGCAAAGTCAAAATCAGAAGTTTCAGCCAGATGAAGCACCTGAGCGCCCTCGGCGGCGTTGAGAAATTCGCCCTTGGCGTTGAGGAGTTTAAGCGCGTTCCATTGGCGGGGATTGTGAGATGCGGTGATGATGATGCCGCCCAGGGCGTGCTCGTTGGTCACGGCAAGCTCGGTGGTGGGGGTGGTGGCAAGGCCGATATTGACCACGTCAAGACCCATGCCGCAGAGGGTGCCCACCACCACATCGCTCACCATCTTGCCCGAGATGCGAGCATCCCGACCCACCACGATGGTGCCTTTTGGCGTGGAGGCGGAGCGTTTGATGAAAGTGGCATAAGCAGCCGTAAATTTAGCGATGTCGACGGGGTTGAGGCCGTCGCCGGAGCGTCCACCGATGGTGCCGCGGATTCCGGAGATAGATTTGATAAGCGACATGGATTAGTTAGGATTTAGGGGATTTAACGGGATTTAACGGGATTTAACGGGATTTATCGGGTTTCAACGGGATTAAGCGGGATTAAGCGGGTTTCAACGGGATTTATCGGGTTTCGGATTTCCGAAATCAGATCTGGGCCTTGAAGTAGTGCACCTCGTAGAGGTAAGGCACCACGTTGGCGATCTCTGAGTAGAGGCCCGACTGGGATTTGATCAGGACGTTGACCTGGGCGTCGATGGGCACATATTTCAGAGGCATCTGGATGCCCTTGCCCCACTGATACGAGGCCGTGACCTGAAAATTATCGAAGCGGAACGAGGCTGAGCCGTTGGCCAGGTCGCTATCGTTGCCCGTGCCTTCGGTGAAGTCTCCGTTCTGGTAATTATAGAGGCTATAGCGCATAAAGCGCAGATATATCTGCTGGTCAGAGACGGCCATATTTCCGGGGGTGCCGGGAGTCACGACCTGCATGTAGACGTCGCCCTCCTCGTCAAGGCGATAAAAGGGGGCAAGGTCGCCCTTTTCCTGGCAGGTTATGAATTTGTTATCCTCCGGGAGGGCATCAACCACCACATGGTCAGAGAGGAAGACGTTGGTAATGTGGGTCTCGTCGGTGAGGAGCTCGGCATAGCTCTTATTATCGTCGCAGCTCGCAGCAAAGCAGGAAATAATTAACAGTGAGGCTGCGGAGATGATGCTGGAAAGTTTCATGTCAGGGAGGATCATTTTATGAGTTTAAGATTATCTTTAAGCAGCGATTTGAAGACATCAATACATTGCTGCATCGAGCCTCTGAACTCGCCGCCGGCAGCGTTTTTGTGGCCGCCGCCGCTAAAATATCTGGCGCAGACTTCATCGCAGGGGAAATCGCCCACCGAGCGCATCGAGACCTTGATGTATCGCTCCTCTTCGCGCAGGAAAGCGCTGTAGGCGATGCCGGGGATGGAAAGGGGGCGGTTGACCAGGCCCTCGGTGTCGCCACGGGTGTAGTGGAAGCGATTGAGCTCGTCGCGTGTAAGGGAGATCAGGGCGGCGTGGTATTCCTTCCACACCTCCATTTTCTTGGAGAGGGCGTAGCCGTTGATGCGCAGGCTGGATTCGGTGAATGTGTCGAAAAGGCGGCGCGAGAGGTCGTCTTTGTTCGCTCCCTTCTCAATAAGGCGGCTCACCACGAAATAGGTGCGGGGGTCGTTGGCATTATAGCTGAAATTGCCGGTATCGGTCATCATGCCGGCAAGCAGGCAAGTGGCAGCGTCGGGGTCGATGGCGGCATAAAGCTCCAGCGAGCAAAGCACCATGAAAAGGAGCATGCACGTGGCCGGCATCTCTGGGTGAGAGATAGTGATGTCGCAGAAATTTTCGGGGTCGATATGGTGGTCGATAAGAATCTTTTTAGCCTTGGCTTCGCCCACGCATTTGGCCATGCGGTCGATGCGGTAGAGTGCATTGAAATCCAGGCAAAAGATCAGGTCGGCATCGGCGATGAGCTGCTCGGCAAAGGTGTGGTATTTGCAATAGACCACAGTCTCCTTGGCTCCGGGCAGAAACATCAACTGCCTCAAAGGCTCGTCGGGCACCACCACGCGCGCCGTCTTGCCCATATACGTGAGCACATGAGCCAGCCCCAACGACGAGCCCATGGCATCGCCGTCGGGGCTCATGTGAGCCACGATTACTATATTTTCCGCCTCCGCCACGAGCTTTGAAATCTCCTTGGCCTGGCCGGAAGATAAAATTGATTCAAGCATATGCGGTTAGTTTTATGCAAAGATACGAAATAAAATTGAATTTCGCACACCCAACCGCTATTCTTAATGTTTTTTATTGTTTTTGAGAGACATTCTTACACCCAACCGCCCTTATTGTTTCAGGGCGTCAAATTCTCCGGCCAGAGCCGAGATGGCGGGGAAATCTGTCTGGTCGGGGGTTACGGGCACCACTGAGATGTAGCCCTCGCTCAGGTAATGCTCGTCGGTGTCGGTGGCTTCGGGCTCCTCGTTGCAGAAACGGCCTGTGAGGCGGTAGAAGGGCGACCCGTCGGGAGCAAAATAGCGCACATATTCCTCGCTCCAATGGCCTCGCGCGGCACGACATACCCTAACACCTTTAGGCACCATCAGCGCCGGGATGTTGACGTTCAGGCAGCAATACGGCGGGAGCCCGTCTTTAATCACCTTCTCCACAATCTCTGTGATGAAGGCGGCCGAGAGGTCAAAATCCGCTTTGAGCGAGTGGTGAAGGAGTGAAAATCCTACCGATGGGATTCCTGCCATACACCCCTCGAGCACAGCCCCCATTGTGCCGGAATACGTCACGGCTGTGCCGGAATTGGAGCCATGGTTGATGCCCGAGAGCACCAGGTCGGGCTTGCGGGGTACAATGCAATGGAGGGCGAGTTTGACACAGTCGACCGGCGTGCCGGTGACCGAAAAGACCTGTGCACCGTTGTAATCGTCATGGCGCGAGATAGTGAGTTGCGAGCTCACGGTGATGGCAGAAGACATGCCCGATTGCACTTGAGCCGGAGCCACGATATAGACCTCGCCAAGGTGACTCACGAAATCGCAGAGTTTATGTATGCCCGGAGCGTTGACACCGTCGTCGTTGGTGATGAGGATAAGCATTGTCAGGGGTATGAAAAAATGGGTTTTTGGGAATTAACGGGATTAATCTCGGGAGTTAGATTGCAGGGTCCATGATTTGTTTGATGGCTTGACCCACCGTAGCGGCTACGTCGTCGGCTGTGACGCCATAGGTGCCATGCTCTTGGGCGCAAATCTCGCCGGCGACCCCGTGGACATAGACGCCGATAATTGCCGCAGTCTCAGGAGTATAGCCTTGGGCGATAAGACCCGTAATGATGCCCGTGAGCACATCGCCGGAGCCGGGAGTGGCTAAGGCCGGAGTGCCGGAGGAGTTGATGTAGACCTTGCCGTCGGGGCGCACAATGGCCGTGTATCTGCCCTTAAGCACGATGATGATATTGTAAAAAGCCGCAACCTCGATAGCTTTCCGTAGACGAGCCTCCGCCGATGGCTGGGGACCGAAAAGGCGATCAAATTCACCGGCGTGGGGAGTGAGCACCGAGAGGACGGGCAGATAGTTGAGCATGATTGGTCGCAAGGCGATGCAATTAAGAGCGTCTGCATCGAGCACGAGGGAGCGGGAATTGGCGTTGGCGAGTTTGAGAAAATTTTCAAGAGCGTTGATGGTGATGTCGGCCGTGCCGATGCCGGGACCCACGGCCACAGCCTGATAGTCGTGCTTCAACGTGATCTGTGAGAGAGCCACATCGTGGGGGTCGCGCTCAAACATCGCATCGGGCACAGCAGTCTGCATCACATAGTAGCCACACCGGGGGGCGTAGCATGTGACCTTTCCCGCCCCGCTGCGAAGGCAAGCGCGTGCGCTCAGCACCGCTGCACCCATCATGCCGTAAGAACCGGCACAAATCAGCGCCGAGCCAAAGTCGGCCTTTGAAGCATAGGGGTCGCGCGGGCGCAGGCTGCGCCGGATGTCGCGGTCGGTGATGAGGTAATACGTGTAGGGGGCCTTGCGTATGGCGTCCTTGCTCAGGCCGATATCGGCGAGCTGCCATGTGCCTATAGCCGGGGCGTTGTCTTCGATAAAAAAGGCCAGACGCGGGCTGCCAAGGGCGATGGTGTAGGTGGCGTGGATAACGTTGCGCGTGAGCGTCTGGCTGTTCCAGTCGCTCATCAGACCCGAAGGGATGTCGATTGAGAGGATTTTTGCTCCCGACTCGTTGATGGCACGAATGATCATCTGCAGGCTGCCCGCCAGAGGGCGGTTAAGACCCGAGCCGAAAAGTCCGTCGATGACCCATGTTGAAGCATCAAGCTCGGGCATCGAAAAATTACCCGTCACTTCAGAAAAATCGCTCTCCGGGAAGCGCTCCAGCAATTCATCGCGACATTGAGCACACTCCTTGCAAAGGCGCTTGCCGCCGATGTTGAAAAGAATCACTTTCGGGGCATAGCCGGCCTCCATGAGCAATGTTGAAGCCGCCACAGCATCGGCGCCGTTGCGCCCCCATCCTGCAAAAACCACGATGCGTGTGGCAGGGTCAGGACAAAGTTCAATCATCTTGTCGCATACGCAGCGCGCTGTGCGATGTATCAATTCTAATGAGGTAACGCCTTCGTGCTCAATGGTGTAGGCGTCGATTGAGCGTAATTCTTCGTTTGAGAAAATCTTCATAACAGTATGAAAAATGTGTGTGCAGAGGCCCGGCGGCCTATGAATAATAAATTTTCCCCAAAGTTACGCAAAAAATCCCGGTTTCATCTCTTGCGGTATGAATTATTTTTTTCGAGCATCAAAAAATAGACAGTGTGTCTCATCTATTCTGAAACACCTCAAGAGGGCGTGTCAAAATTTTGAATTTTGACACACCCTCTTGATATATATCTGAGATTTATGCTCAATCTGCGGGGTCAGGCACAGGGCCGTGCCGGTTGTGATCGAAACATAACGTATTGAATCGGAGATTACTTGCTTGGACGAGTGAATTTGTCTTTGGTGCAGCGCTTGGTCATGCGCTCGATGCGCTTTGCGGTTTCGGGGTGGGAGGAGAACATTTTCTGGAAGTAGCTCGTCTTTCCGGCGCTCTCGCCTTCGAGATTCTGAAATTTCTCAAAAGCCATCACCATGCCCCAGGGATTGCGCCCGTTGGCCACAAGGAAATCGTAGCCGCAATCGTCGGCCTCATTCTCCTGCTTCTGCGAATATTTCGCATTCAGCAGCGAAGTGCCCATCTTGCCGAGCTGAGACTCTGTAAGAGCCGCTGCTTTTGAGCTTGAAGCAGCCACGGCATCTTTCAGGGCGCCGGTGAGCAGTTCGTTTTTGAAGGCATTCTTGGAGTGGCGCTTCATCACGTGGCCGATTTCGTGGCCGATAATGCCCATAAGCTCGTCGTCGTCCATGATATCCATCAGTGATGAGAACACACGCACACTGCCGTCGGGGCAAGCGAAAGCATTGATGTCGATAACCTCATAGACCTTGAAATTCAAAGGTATACCATCGGCATCCGTGATGCCCTCGACCAGACGGTTGAGGCGTTTGG
Organism: uncultured Bacteroides sp.; assembly: GCA_964575435.1. Taxonomy (GTDB): domain Bacteria; phylum Bacteroidota; class Bacteroidia; order Bacteroidales; family Muribaculaceae; genus CAG-873. The sequence continues at coordinate 18,113 of CAZNRK010000018.1, read as the reverse complement.
TGTAGGGGCTGTCGGGGTCAGAGACCTTGTTGTTCTTATCCATCCAGTCGATCGACTCTTTCACATACTGAGCCATCTGCTCGTCTGAAAGGGTGAGAGCCTGGGCGGTTTTCTTAGCACCGTCAAGTGCTTTGCCGATATTGAACTGAGCTGAAGCCGACAGGCCGCAAGCCAGCAACACAGCCACAAAAAGGAATTTGAAAATACGATTCATAGAGCCTTATTTGATGATTTCGTGTTTTTTGAAGACCTTTTGGATCTTCTCAAGAGCAGTAGTCACCTGCTCCTTGGTGTGCGTGGCCATCAGCGAGAAGCGGATAAGGGTATCCTGCGGAGCCACGGCGGGCGACACCACGGGGTTCACGAAAATACCTTCCTCGAGAAGGTCGCGCGTCACGGCAAAAGTCTTGAAGTTATCGCGGATGAAGAGGGGGATAATCGGGGTGGATGTATTGCCGATTTCGCAGCCCATCTCGCGGAAACCCTCAAGAGCATAATTGGTAAGATCCCAAAGATGCTGCTGGCGCTCCGGCTCCTCAATCATGATGTCGATTGCCTTGAGAGCGGCAGCCGTAGAGGCAGGAGTGATGCTCGCGGTAAAGATATATGAGCGAGAATGATGGCGCAAGAAATTGGTAATCTCCTTATCTGTGGCGATAAAGCCACCAAGAGAGGCAAAGGATTTGGAGAATGTACCCATGATCAGGTCCACGTCGTCGGTGACGCCGAAGTGATTACACGTGCCGCGACCGCCCTCGCCAAAGACACCGATACTGTGAGCCTCATCTACCATCACAGTGGCGTCATATTTCTTTGCAAGGCGCACGATTTCAGGCAGGTTGGCCACATCGCCCTCCATGGAGAAGACACCATCGGTCACGATCAGCTTCACCTTATCGGGCTCGCATCGCTGGAGCTGCTGCTCCAGGCTCTCCATGTCGTTGTGCTTGTATTTCAGATGCTTGGAGAAGGAGAGACGGCGACCTTCAATGATCGATGCGTGGTCGCGCTCATCCCAGAGGATATAATCTTCGCGACCTGTAAGGGTGGAGACCACACCAAGGTTCACGCCGAATCCTGTAGAATAAATCATCACATCTTCTTTGCCGATATATTCAGCAATGCGGGCCTCAAGCTGCTTGTGCAGGTCAAGGGTGCCGTTGAGGAAAGGCGAACCGGCACACCCCGTGCCATACTTCTTAGTTGCCTCAATTGCAGCCTCTTTGATGCGGGGATCGTTGACCAGACCCGTGTAGCAATTCGAGCCAAACATCAGCACTTTCTTGCCGTTGATAATCACTTCAGGATCCTGCTCCGAAGAGATAGCGCGGAAATAAGGATATACACCTGCTGCCTTAGCCCTTTGGGGCTCCTGGTACTGTGCAAGTTTTTGTTGTAGTAATTTCATTAGGTTTTAAGTTTATTAGGCTGCAAAGTTACGAACTTTTTACACATTCCTATTCCCTGTTAACTAAAATTAACAACCCCAACAGTCAAAAACTTCTTATTTTTTCACCATGTCAAAGGAGAGAGCCGCGAAAAAGAGCTATGCACGGCAGCCACTTTCTCATAAGGGAGAAAAGCCACCCGATCCTTAATCGGGGCTCAACCTCATAAAAATGCGACTGCATATGATTAGAAGGGTAAATCAGGTCCATAAACTAAGGGCGGCTCAATGACACTATCCACTCTTTTACGATAATGGAGGTCCGATAACTTGTCTATATATCTTTGGCGAATAGATACGTTGTCTAATTCAATCCTACGATTGCTGCTCAAAGATGCAAATTGAGAATCTTGCTCAATTCCAAGAAATCTCCTACCACATAGATTAGCAGCGATGCCTGTAGTGGATGAACCGGAGAAAGGATCCAAAATCCAATCCTGTACATTGGTGCTAGCCAAAATTATGCGAGTAAGAAGGGCCAAAGGTTTTTGGGTCGGATGTTTTCCGCAGGTTTTTTCCCAAGGTGCTATAGCAGGTAATCGCCATACATCGGTCATTTGTTTCCCATCATTTATTTCTTTCATTAATTCGTAATTGAATTTATGAGGAACTTTGGGAGATTTACGTGCCCAAACTATAAACTCAGTAGAGTAGGTGAAATATCGACAAGAAATGTTAGGGGGAGGGTTTGTTTTTGACCAAGTAATAACATTCAAAATTTTATAGCCAAGTTCAGTTAATAGATTTGCTATAGAAAAGATATTATGATGAGTGCCCGAAATCCAGATACTACCATTGTCTTTTAATTTATTTCTACAAAGAGATAGCCACTTTCTATTAAAATCCATTATATATGCAGGATTGCCTCCTTTGTCCCATTCACCTTTATCTACACAAACCACTTTACCGGCTTGATAGCTAATACCTCCATTAGAAAGAAAATAGGGAGGGTCTGCAAATATCATGTCAAACTTAAAATCGAACTGTTGAAGCACGTTAAAGCAGTCACCTTGGACTAAGGTAAAATCTCTGTTTACCGATTTGAAGAAAGGGACAATCATAATGCTTTGTATGCACTAAGGAGAAAGTATGTGTTATAATAATCGTTTTATAAAATCATTGATATTTGACAGATTATAGACGTTCGGGATATGGGCAAAGGCTTCTTCTAATTTGTTACGAGCCTGATTCCATCCTATTCCATCAGTTATCCAAACAAATTCATAGCCCGGTATAGCGTTAATCTTCGGCGCAAGTTCCGTGTAAGCGCGGGCAACTTCGTTCAATTTAGACCCTCCACCAGTATAGAAATTTGCTTCTATCAAATAAATTGTTTCATGAGTATGGATTACGAAATCAAATCTCTTTTTGTCAGCACCTAATGCTCTTTGTACCTCTGGAAATTCGGTATAATACACCTCTCTTTCAAAGTCGATACCATGTTTTTTAAAAAGATTGGAGACTATACTTTCCATAATGTCCCCTCCTCGATTTTTGCGAGCATTTGTGTCGAGACCTACTTCCACTCCAAATACATAATCTACCAGATTCTTTATTCGTTTTGTTTGTAATACTTTTGTTAAACCGGTCTCATTTAGAAAAGTTGTTACTTGTTCGGGTGATGAGAAGTAGTCAGAAATGAGGTGAGTATTACCTTTTTCATCAAGTGCTTTCTTTCTATCTTTTGTACGCACAGCGATTAAAATATCAAGAACAGAAAAGACCTTTGGATTCTCATCCCAAAGACGTCTTACCGCCTCGGCCATGTTTTGTTGACCGATTAAATAATTTAATTGATTGAGTTTAATTGAGATAGCTTCCACATTGGCTTGAATTTTTGTAAAATCCACATAATCTCTCAATGAGAAATTTGTCTCCTTTAGTGGTTTCATAAACTCTGAAAATATTTCACTCATAGCTTAAATTAAAGTTTTTAAGTTAGACATTTCCTTGACAGGTGTTATAGTTTCGTATTAACAGTTCTGTTAGTATGCCACGCTTTGAAGCGTTGGCATTTATAATGCGTTTTGCATAAACTCTTTCAATGATGAAGTCGTGATATAGTTGGTCAAAAAAATCGTCATTTATATTCTTTCCTCTGCTGTCTGAGTTGCTAAGCATTTCATAGCAGCCATTTTTAGATAATGTCACGAAAAATTCTTTTAAACGAATTTGTTCTTTGTCATCAAAAGACTCTTTTACGTAAGAATTAAAACTCGAAGTTGCATTAAGAGGTCTGTATGGGGGATCAAAATAAAAGAAAGTGTATCCGTCAACATAATTGCTTGTATTAGAGAAATCCCCACTGAGAATTTCTACCTTTTGTAAGAGGTGACTGTCTACTAATAAGAGGTTTTCATCACAAATGGTTGGATTTGAATAGCGGCCATAAGGAACATTGAAATGTCCTTTAGAATTTTCTCGATAGAGGCCATTGAAGCATGTGCGGTTAAGAAAAATCATATAAGCCGCCTCTTCAATTTCTGTAAGATTGTCCAGGTTAAATGAATTTCGGATTGAAAGATAGAAGGACTTTTGCTCTTCAAAGGTTTTGGCATCATGATATCTTTCTTGTAGTTCTCTCAAGCCGTCTATTAAACCAAAAGGATTATCTCTGATGATTCGATACGTTGTGACTAAATGGGAGTTTATATCATTAATTATAGCTCGTTTTATGTTGGGATAATTATGAAGAAGATAAAAAAGTACAGCACCTCCCCCAACGAAAGGCTCAATGTACGTAACAGCATTTTCTGTACGAAACGAGTTGGGGAGGAAAGTTTCAATAGTTGGGAGCAACTGAGTTTTGCCCCCTGCCCATTTTAAGAAAGGTTTTGGTTTATGTATAGTCAAATTCAAACGCTTATACAATATTCAAAATTATTTTTGCGAAAGCAAGAGTACTGCAAAATTACAAAGAATTTTGAAAGTAAGAAAAAAATTCTGTAATAAAAAGGCCGTGTCATGATAAGACTCTGACACAGCCTATATTATGGAAATGGGGGAGGGGATTATTTTACTTTGTCGGTGAGCTCGGCGCCGGGTTTGAATTTTACGACTTTGCGGGCTTCGATTTTGATGGCTTCTTTTGTGCGGGGGTTGATGCCGGTGCGCTCGCCTTTTTCGGTAACAGAGAAAGTGCCGAAACCGAGGATAGCTACTTTGTCACCTTCGGCCAGAGCTGCTGCGATGGTCTCTACGGCTGCGTCGAGCGCTTTTTTAGCGTCAACTTTGGTAATCTCAGCTTTGGCTGCGATTGCGTTTACAAGTTCAGTCTTGTTCATGTTAAGGTTATTTTTAGGGATGAATTTAGAATTTTGGCAAATGTATTAAATAAAATTCAAATAATCAACGATTTGCGCAATTATTTTTAAATTTTGATGATTTTTTTGCGAAAAACACCTATTTTGCGTTGGAGCAGGCTGCCGACAGCGCTTCCGAGAGGGTGGGATGGCAGTGGACGAGAGCTGTGGCCGTTTGATCGACCGTCACGCCTGAAAACATCAATGCAGCCCCTTCGGCCACGATATCAGAGGCATGCGGCCCGAGGACGTGTAGGCCCAGAATCTTGCGCGAAACTGGATCGTACAGCACTTTCACGAAACCTTCACCCTCGCCCATAGCCAAAGCTTTGCCGTTGGCGCCGAAGAGCGACTTGGCCGAGGCATAGGCCACGCCGGAGGCTTTGAGCGTCTCTTCCGTGGCGCCGACCATGGCGGCCTCCGGGTGGGTGAAGACAGCTGAAGGGATAATGGAGAGGTCTACCTCCTCTCCCACGGCCACGCGAGCCTGGGCGGAGGCGGCATGAGCGAGCATGCACAGGCCGTTGACGTCGCCTACAGCATAGACCCAGGGGACGGAAGTCTGCATAGTCCCATCCACACGGATATATCCGCGCTCAGTGAGGTCAATGCCCACTTCCTTGCACCCTTCAGGCACAACAGGACGGCGCCCTACGGCCATCACCACAGCGTTGGCCTCTACTGAGTCCTCGCCCTTCTTGCCGGTGAAGACCACGCTGAGCGAACCATCAGCGTTGCGGATGATTTCTTTTGCTGATGCGCCTGTTAAGATTTTTATGCCGCGCCGCCCGAGCATCATGCGCAAGCGCTTGGCTGTTTCAGCATCAAAAGGCGGGAGGATTTCCTTGCAATATTCAATCACGGTCACTTGCACGCCAAAAGCTGACATAACCGAGGCAAACTCCATGCCGATGACGCCGCCACCGATTATCACCATGCTGCAGGGCAATTCCTCAAGCGCAAGCACCCGGTCGCTGTCAAGGCAGAGCTCCGCGCCGGGAACAGGCAGGAATGCGGGGCGCGAACCGGTGGCAATTATCACCTTTTTGCCTTGAAGCACCTGATCGCCGACCTGCACCGCCACGGGGCAGCCGTCCGGACCACCAGGCACCAGGCGAGCCTCGCCGCGCACCACATCGACGTCTTTGAGCAGGGCTTCAATGCCCGAGCGTAGAGTGTCCATCACCCGGCGCATCCTTTCCGTGGCTTTGCCGAAATTCAAGGTGAACGAGGGAATCTCCACGCCGAAGTCTGCGGCACTTTGGGCGCTCAGGATCTTGTCGGCCGAAGCGCAAAGACATTTTGTGGGGATGCAGCCGCGGTTAAGACACGTGCCACCAAGGGCCTCCTTCTCAATCAGAGCCACGCGCCGGCCAAGGCGAGCCTGTTCGGCGGCCACCTCGTAGCCGCCGGGGCCGCCACCTATTATAATAAGGTCGTAGGTCATGAGTTTTGGAGTTCGGCGTAAGTCACCACGGGGTGCAGGGCAGCCTCCGTGTCGTCGGGATGAGAGATGGGAGTGTTGACCGGTGCGGATTTCACCAGTTCGGGGTTTTCCTTGGCCTCGCGAGCAATTTCGCGCATAGCCCGGATGAAGCGGTCAAGGGTTTCCAGCGATTCAGTCTCTGTGGGCTCAATCATGAGCGACTCATGGAAGAGCAGCGGGAAATAAATCGTGGGAGCGTGGAAGCCGAAGTCCAAGAGGCGTTTTGCCACGTTGAGGGTGGTGACCCCCGTGCTCTTATCCTCCAAGCCGTCAAACACAAATTCGTGCTTGCACGGACCCTCGACGGGCAGCTTATAAAGGTCACGCAAGCGGTGCATAATGTAGTTTGCGTTGAGCGTGGCGAGCTTTCCGGCCATTGCCAGGCCCTCGGCGCCAAGGGTGAGGATATAAGCCAAGGCACGCATCTCCACGGTGAAATTGCCAAGGAACATCGATATCTGCCCCAAAGCGCTATCTGAAGAAATGACGTCAAACGATCCGTCGTCGAGCTTCACCACGCGGGGGTTGGGCAGGAATTCTTCCAACCCTTTGCGCACGCCCACCGGTCCGGAGCCGGGACCGCCTCCGCCATGAGGGGTGGAGAAGGTCTTGTGCAGGTTGATGTGCATCACGTCAAATCCCATGTCGCCGGGTCGGGCCACGCCGAGCATTGGGTTGAGGTTGGCACCGTCATAATAGAGCAGCGCGCCGGCGGCGTGGACGGCTTCGGCAATCTCGGGTATGTTCTTCTCGAACATTCCGATGGTGTTGGGGTTGGTCATCATCACGGCGGCCACTTCGCTGTCGAGCTTTGAGCGAAGGTCAACGACGTCGACTGTGCCGTCGGGCATCGACTTCACTTCCACGATCTTGTAGCCGCAGACAGCTGCGCTTGCGGGGTTGGTGCCGTGGGCCGAATCAGGCACGATGACCTTGCGGCGAGCGGGATCATGGCGCGAGTCGTGGTAGGCGTGGATCACCATCAGGCCGGTGAGCTCACCGTGAGCGCCGGCAAAGGGGTTGAGGGTGAACTCGGCCATGCCGCCTATCTCGCACAGGGCACGCTGCAGGTTGTAGTACATCTGCAAGGCGCCTTGCGTTGTGCTCACTGGCTGCATCGGGTGCAGACGCGCCACAACTGGGTTGGCGGCCACCTCTTCGTTGATTTTGGGGTTATATTTCATCGTGCACGAGCCCAGGGGGTAGAAGCCCGTGTCAACGCCGAAATTGTTGTTGCTCATGTTGGTGTAGTGGCGCACCACTGTTGGCTCATCCACCTCCGGGAGGTCCGGGGGAGACTGCCTGCACAGCGAGGCAGGCAGAGGAGAGGGAGCGGGGAACTCGTTGCGAGGGAGACTGAAGCCCCGACGGCCCGGTTTTGAGTGCTCAAAGATAAGGGAGCTGTAAAATTCGCGGTTCATAGGGCTCAGAGATTTTTAACGAGTGAAACATAACGGTCGCAGTCGGCTTTAGACTGTCTCTCTGTCACGGCAATCAGCAGCAAATCGTCGGCAAGCTTCACGCCGCCGAAAATTCCCTCGGTTAGGAGGGCGGCGAGGATGGCGTCGACATTTCCGGCAGGCACCTTCATGAGCATTTCATTGAAGAAAGGCTTGTCGGGGTGGAGCAGGTGCATACGGCCGGTGGCTGCAAGCTGCGAGCAGAGGTAATGAGCACCGTCGTAGCTGAGGCGGTTGACTTGTTTCAGTCCTTCCGGACCCATGAGAGAGAGGTAGACGGCAGTGTGCAGAGCCATCAGACCTTGGTTGGAGCAGATGTTGGAAGTGGCCTTCTCGCGGCGGATGTGTTGCTCGCGAGCCTGGAGTGTGAGCACAAACACGCGCTTGCCGTCGCGGTCAGTGGTAGCGCCCACGATGCGTCCCGGCATCTTGCGGATCAGGGCTTTGGTGGTGCACATATATCCCAGGTACGGTCCGCCATAATTCAGAGGCATGCCCAGACTCTGGGCATCGCCCACGGCGATGTCAGCGCCCCACTCTCCGGGAGTGCGTATGGCAGCCAGGGCCGAGGCTTGAGCGTTGACAACAAAAAGAGCCTTCTTGCTGTGGCAGATATCCGCCCAGTCGGTATAGTCCTCCACGATGCCATAGAAATTTGGAGCAGCCACGATCACGCCGGCCACGTCGCCGGCCTCCATCATGAGCTTGAATTCCTCTTTTGATGTGGCACCGTCTTTCTGCGGAATCACCTCAAGCGCTACACCGTGATAGCGCGCATAGGTGGCAACAACGGCTTGCACCGCAGGATTGACAGTCTCGGAGATGAGCACGCGGTTTTTCTTGCGAGCGGCGGCCACGCACATGAGCATGGCTTCAGCGGTGGCCGTGGAGCCGTCGTACATCGAGGCGTTAGACACCTCCATGCCCGTCAACGAGGCCATCATCGACTGGTATTCAAAGATATACTGCAGGGTGCCTTGAGAGATTTCGGGCTGGTAGGGGGTGTAGGCGGTCAGGAACTCGCTGCGCGAGGTGATGGCAGCGATGGCCGCCGGGGTGTAATGGTCGTAGAAGCCGGCACCGCCGAAGCATTTCAGAGTAGAGCACTCAGAGGCAAGGCGAGCGAAATATTCGCGCACTTGCTCCTCGCTCATCCCGGCCGGAAGGTCGTAGGGGCGCTTAAGACGCAACTGCTCCGGCACATCGCTGTAGAGGTCATCAAGCGAGGCGGCATGGCAGCTCTCAAGCATCAGGTCGATATCGGCCGGAGTGTGGGGGAAATAGTGTGACATGCGTTAGAGTGATTTTACGTAGTCGGCGTATTCCTCTTCAGTCATCAGAGAGTCAAGCTCGGAGGGGTCAGACATCTCGACCTTTATGATCCAGGTGTTCATGGGGTCTTTGTTGACAAGGCCGGGATTGTCGAGCAGGTGCTCGTTGATCTCGACCACAGCGCCGCTCACTGGCGAGAAAAGGTCAGAAGCGGCTTTTACGGATTCGATAGCGCCGAAGTCTTCATGGGCCGTGACGTCGTCGCCATCCTCGGGCATGTCCACGTAGACCACGTTGCCCAGCTGTTTGGCTGCATAGTCTGAGATACCGATGTAGGCCACATTGCCTTCCACTTTGGCGTATTCGTGAGTGTTGAGATATTTGATCATAGCTTTGAATTTTAGAGGGTTATTGATGGGATAGGATTATTTTTTGTAGTTTGGGGTATAGAATCGTTTTTTTATCACCACGGCGGGGAAAACCTTACGGCGCACCCTCACCTTGAGCTCTGTGGCGAGGGCGGAATATTGCGCATCCACGAGGGCCATGGCCAGATTTTTGTCAAGGGAGATTGAGTGATAACCGGTGGTGACGGAGCCCACGACCTCGTCGTTGGCGTTGAGCACATCGTAGCCGTGGCGCGCAATGGCCTGACCAAGAATCTCAAGGCCCACAATCTTGCGCTGGGCGCCTTCGGCCTTCTGCTTCGCGCAGGCCTCCTTACCGATAAATTCGGGCTTGTCGAGCTTGACAAAGATGCCCAGGCCTGCCTCAATGGGAGTGATAGTGTCGGAGAGTTCATCGCCGTAGAGGGGCAAGCCGGCTTCAAAGCGGAGGGTGTCGCGGCAGCCGAGTCCGCAGGGTTGCACCCCGGCCTTCATGAGTTTATCCCACAAGGCTACCGTAATTTCCGGTGTGGAATAAATCTCAAAACCGTCCTCGCCCGTGTAGCCTGTGCGACTCACGATCGACGGCACCCCGGAGATTTCTATATCTTTAAAAGTGTAGAAAGCCAGGTCCGCGCAGTCGATGCCCAGCACCTCGCGAAGAGTCTGCTCGGCCAGGGGTCCTTGCACGGCCAGCTCGCCGTAGTCTTCGCTTTGGTGGGCGATGCTCACGTCGAAATCCTTGGCCTGCTCCATGATCCAGGCCACGTCTTTATCGATGTTTGAGGCATTGATGACGATGAAAAATTCGGAGGCGTTGCGTTTGTAGACCAAAAGGTCGTCGACCACGCCTCCATCGGGGTGGAGCATCATGCCATATTGGATCTTGCCCTCGGCAGCCGTGCGGATATCGTTGGTAAAGATGTGATTTACAAAAGCTTCGGCCTCAGGACCTGTGACCAGCACTTCGCCCATGTGAGAGACGTCGAAGACGCCCACGGCGGTGCGCACTGCGTTGTGCTCGTCAACGATGCCGGCGTACTGTATCGGCATGTCAAAGCCTCCAAACGGGCTCATCAATGCCCCTTGAGCCACGTGGCGGTCGTGAAGGCAAGTGGTTTTTAAGGTTTCCATGGTAAGGTAGATTGGTTATGATGTTATTGTTGTGCTATAAGGCTGATTAACTGAGAGTTGGAGAGGCCGGTGATGATGGTTGAGACATCCAGATCCCGCAGGTCGATTGCAGACATTGATTGGCCGATGAGGACGCTCCGGAGGAGGGAAATCGGCACTGCACCTGTGAGAAAATCGCCCTCAAAGTGAATATCCGAGATAATGCCTCCGCTGAGCGATATCTGAACCTGCACACCACCCACACCCTCGATGCGGGCGCTCTTGACGATGTCGGCCCCAAGGCGCCGGCCGTGAAGGTGCTCGGGGGTGCGGTAGCGAGCCTCAATTTCACGGATTTGCTGCTCCTGTTCTGCAGTCAGTGTCATTTCCTCATCGATCAGCGATCCCAAGGCCTCGCGGAAGCGAGGGATGGTCAAGGCCGGATTATGCTCGGAGATTGTGGTGATGCGAGATGCCACGGATTTCACCCCTCTGGCCGCAAGCTTCGCCTTTTCGGGGGTGATAGCTCGAGTCATTACCACAGGGTTGGCACCGAAGAGCATAGTGGTGTGGACAATGGCGTGGGTGCCCGTATTGTAATACGCACATCCCGAGACCTTTCCGCCCTCGATGGTGATGTCGTTGCGCCCGGAGACTTCCGCCTTTAATCCCAAAGTGCGGAGCACTCCGGCAAGCCTCTCTACAAATTCCGCAAAAACATCCGGCGCCGGGCGCAATGACGGGCAGACGTAGCTGACCATGAGGTTTTGGGGGTCAGCATATACACAACCGCCCCCGCTGAGGCGACGCACGATGTCGATGCCTTGATCTCGGCAGTAAGCCGTGTCAACTTCGGCCTCAAGGCATTGATGCCTCCCGATTATCACTGTAGGCTGCACGGCCCATGTGAAGAAGACCTCTTTATCCGGAAAATTCAGCGCAGCCCACTCTTCCATTGCCAAATAGAAAGGCAAAGGACGAAAATCATGGCATGCAGAAAGGCGCAAAAGTAACATGCCCCAAAGGTAATAAAAAAATCCGAGCAAACGCGCATATTTGCTCGGATTTTTTTCAAACGGTCAATAATCCGCCCTTATTGCAGCACATTGATGCGTCCCTGCAAAATCGAAACCCCGGTGGATGCTTCATATATTTCCAGAGCAAACGGCCGGTCAATCTTGGTTTCCGTGGGAATTGGGCGTATGGCTGCACCCACCAATCCCTCAAGCGATGTGGCAGTTTGAACCTTTGTCCCGGTTTCGTCAAGTCGGATGCGAGAATATTGCTTCAATTTGTCCATATAGCCTTTCTGCGAGAGAGATGCGCCCGAAATGTCGCATTTTTCGCGATCAAAAAGATCGGTGACGCCCAATTGCTTGATCATAGGAGTGAGGTCTACCGCTGACTCGAAAGCCAACTTGGGCAGGTAGACTTTAAGATTGATTTCATCTTCCGGATGCATGGTCGCATAATAACGGTTGACAGGGTCGTCCAAGAACGCTTTGTATGTGCTCAAGCAATTATCGATGTTCTCTCCCGGATAGGGGAAAATGATTCTGAGAAAATATCCGGCTGAAGATGCACCAACGTAGGGAATGTCGAAAATATAGCAATGTCCTGTACTCCAGGCAAATATATTATCGAAAACTATGGAGGTAAGCTCGGTGGCCGTGCCGTTTGAGTTGTGGAAAGTCATGGGGATGGTGGGACGCTTGCCCATGGCATTCCATGCTCCGTAGAAATCCATGATATTGAAGAAGGACAAAAGGAACTCATCATCGCTATCCTTTTTAAGGAATTGATCAATTCCGTTCGCTGTCTTCTCCGATATCCAAGCGTTAACTTTTGTAACGTAATCTTTGTTGCTAATTCCGTAAAGGTCAGCCAAATAGTTGTCGGTCAAAGATTTTGTGAAATTAGGAAGAAGAGAGGGTAATTGATCAATGTTGTACCATGCGGAATTGAATAGCTTAAGCGTGCAGCTGCTTATGGAAGGCAATTCCTTCAGAAGGGTAAGGTTAAGTGCATTGAGAGTGGAAATGTCAGAGGCATCTATATTAAGAGCATTGAGGATTTGCTCTTGGGTGTTGCCGCCTGTGGCATTCGCTGCCATTGACAGCACCAGAGAAGCACCTAACGGAGAAATGATAAAATTCTCGTCTTTTTTGATTTGAGAGGTGACAGAGAATAGATTGTTAGAGAAAGAGGAGGAGTTAGCAGCCACCTTGGCCTGTTCTGTCGAAAGGGTAACCAATTGAGCGGCACGATATTCCACAATGCCATCCTCAGGCACAACAATGTCAGAATCATTGGAGCAAGCACCCAATGCGACAATCAGCCCCAATCCGAGACAAAAAGAAAATATTCGATTAAAAGTTCTCATAGATTAACTACTTTATATATTAACTACTTT
>CAZNRK010000018.1:0-5134 GCA_964575435.1 uncultured Bacteroides sp. | reverse complement strand
TTTATATATTAACTACTTTACAACAAAGTATGATATATTTGCGCCATAACCTTTGTTATGAGTATTTGTATTGGTGCGATCATAATATGTTCCATAACTGGGATTGAAAACATTTTGGTTAAAATAACCATTACAATCTCCATTCCACCCCCAGTTGTAATGAACGAGGTATTCTAACACTCTAGAGTTGTCATAACTGAGTACTCGAGATATTTCTCTACCAGTGAAACGATCAATAGTTACGATATACTCTATGTCTATTATTTTTCTAAAGATATAACCATCAATTACCCATGTATGCCCGGGAGATATTATTGAACCGTTATTGTCAGTTGTAAAACCATCTAGGATAATAACTCCAGATGATTTTATGAGGTTATATGGGTCGGGTTTTCCTGTCCTTATTTCTCCTACATTATTTGGTAAAAATGTTTTAATAACTTTATGATTATTGTGAAAATATGATTCTCCTGTTTGCGGATTAGCTCCCATACGGATTGCTAATTCTTCAATAAAGGTATAGCAATTTTCGGTTTCATAAACGCATATCGGGTCGCTTAGATGCTTATATGCATACCAATTTATGGCTTGAAATTTGTTTTCTTTTGAGATGTAGATTGTATCGGGTTTTTCAAATACACTAAGAGCATGGGCTGCCGCAATTGCGTTACAAGCGATAATGGGTCTTGAGGAGTAGTTTCCAAAAGTTGGTATTACACGCGGGGCAACGCTATCATTAATGTTTTCATAAATCCAATCTTTCATTTTTGGATTCTCCGGGGATGGAGGAAGAATAGGCCCACCGGGAATTACACTTAAATTATAGTTTTTTGCGCTATTTAAGAAGAGTTTCATTCCGGGATTTTCAATGTCATCTTCAGAAGTAAACTCCCCATTCTCAACAACTGCAAGGACCGGATCACAGTTTCGATTTGCAGAAATCAATGCATAACCACGTTCATTGGTGTAGTTTACAGCATAAAAAAGTGTGTCTTCGGATGAACGAGAGTTTGAAGCTTGATTAACAACTACAACATTGGCAATGGAAACATCATTACGAGATGAAGGTTGACTGTTGATGGAAGCCACATCAAGGGCTATTACAATAGCGTCATCAATGCTACGGATTTCATCAAGAGCAACTTTGGTGATAATAAAATCCTCATCCGAAGTAGTTAGAATGGGGTTCCTGTCAGTACACGATGAGAAAAGTACAACCCCTAATAATAAGAATTTATTTTTCATGGGAGTAAATTTAATTTCCGCAAATTTATACATTTTTTTTAAAAAAAACTTGATATTGCGCAAAAAACACGTGAAATTAACAAACATTAACTCTTTGATGTTGACATAGATAGCAACGAAATTGTCTTGTTGAGGCAAGATCATAGGCTTACGTCGATTCGTGTGGTTGGGAGATGTGATGGGATGTTGGGGCGGGGATGGAGGCAAGGGAGGCGAGGGGGGTGGGGGAGGTTTCGGTGCGGATGTCGTCCCAGAGGTCGGCTTGGATAAAGGAGGACAGCAGTCGGGAGCCGCCCTCGACGAGCAGGGATGTTATGCCGTCGCGGTACAGCTCTTGCATTGCACCCCGGAGGGCATCGGGGGTGCGGGCATCGGGGATGAATATGGGCGACCGCTCGACGAGAGGAGTGCCGATTATGACGTTCTCCCGGCCAAAGATGACGGGACGCGGCGAGGGTCCGGGCCAGAGCCTGGAGTCGAGTCGAGGATGGTCGGCCCGTACTGTGCCGGCCCCGACGGCGATAGCGTCGAACTCTGTGCGCAATTGGTGCACGAGCGCCTGAGTCACCGGGGTGGAGAAGGCGTAAGAGCCGGGATGGTCGGGGGTGCGGACTCCGTCGATGTAGCCGTCGGCACTTTGTGCCCATTTTAGCATGATGTAGGGCCGGCCATGGGTGTGGGCGATGAAAAAGCGGCGGTTCAGTTCGCGACACTCCTTTTCCAACACTCCGACGATCACCTCGGCGCCGGCCTCGCGGAGGATGGCTGCGCCCTTCCCGTCGACTTTCGAGAAGGGGTCAAGCGTACCGATAACCACACGCCCGAATCCTCGCTCTTTGAGCAAGAGGGCACAGGGAGGGGTGCGCCCGAAGTGGGCACAGGGTTCAAGGCTGACGTAGATGGTGAGCTCGCGGCAGTCGATGCCGGGATGTTTGGCATCGAGCATGGCCACGGCGTTGACCTCGGCATGGGCCTCTCCGCAGCGGCGATGAAAGCCCTCGGCAAGGATCTCTCCATTGCGACTTACAATCACGGCTCCGACAAGGGGGTTGGGATGGGCGTATGGCGCACCGCACCGCGCAATCTCGATGACGCGACGCATGTAGTATTCGTGTGGCTGGGGTGTCATGGCGCGAAGGTGAGGATTGAGGGGGTTGCTATTTTTTCGGCAGCTGAGCGCAGCTGTTCGGGAGTGATGGCGTTGATGCGGTCGATCAAAGCCGATGATGGGCTGAGGCTGCCATAAACCAGGGCTGCGCGAGCCGAGGATATGATGGTGCTCTCGCGATTGTCCGAGGCCACGGTGAGCTGGCCGATGAATTGCTTCTTGGCAGCGGCCACGTTTCTCTCGCTCAGAGGGGTGGAGGCAAGATTTTGGAGTCGATCCACCACGAGTCGTCGGCAGCGCTCGGCATCGTCGGGGTCGCATCCAAAGTAGATGCACATCAGACCGGTGTCGGAAAGCAGGCCAAGGTTGGCCTCAACAGTGTAGACCAATCCGCGATGCTCGCGCAGGTCGAGGTTGAGCAAGGAATTCATGCCCGGTCCACCTATTATATTATTAAGGAGTGAGAATGCAAACCTCTGAGGCGACCGCATCGATACAATCCGGGCCCCCATGGCCACGTGGGCCTGGTGCAGGTCGAGGCGGCGATGTCGGCTGAACGGCTCCTTCGGGAGGTTAAGCTGTTCCCGCTGGGCGACATGGCCGGCGGGGAGGTCAACGAAAAATCGCTCAACGGCCTTGGCGATGCGGTCGGCGGATGTGCGGCCGCAATAAAAGACAACAATATTGGAGAGATTGTACCATCGGTGCAGATACTCCCTACAGCGCTCCGAGGTGAATCTTTGAAGGGCTTCTTCCGTGCCTAAGATATTATGACCCAGCGGTGTGCCGGCAAAAATCAGGTCTTCAAAATCGTCGATGATGGCATCAGCGGGAGAGTCGAGGTAAGAGTTGATTTCATCAGCCACTACATCGCGCTCCTTCCGCAGTTCGCGTTCCGGAAAACGCGAGCGGCACACCAGGTCAGCGATAAGCTCGATGGCGCGGAGGTGGTGTGAGGCCGGAGCTGCGCAGTAGACCACGGTTTCCTCTTTGGTGGTGTAAGCGTTGAGCTCTCCGCCGATGCGCTCCATGCGGTTGAGGATGTGCCATGCAGAGCGGCGAGCCGTGCCTTTAAAGATAGTGTGCTCCACGAAGTGGGCCATGCCGGGGGTGTCGGGTCCGTCGTCGCGCGCTCCCACTCCGGCAATGACACCGCAATAGTCAACCGGTGCGCCGCGGTCAAGGCGGTGCACGATTCTCAGCCCGGAGGGCAAGGCAATGAGAGTGGGATCTGACATTTTAGTTAGGAGTTAGGAGATAGGCGATTGTAGGGACGCACCATGGTGCGTCCGTTCCTTTATAGTAAGGAGTTAGGAGTTGTTTGGTTAGTCGCGGAAGCGGAGGGTGAGGTCGGCGTAGGCGTCAATACGGCGGTCACGCAGGAATGGCCACCAGCGTCGCACCTGCTCGCTGCGCTCCATGTCGATGTCGACGATGCGCACCGCCTCGCTGTCAGAGGGGAGCATCTCGAGAATCTCGCCCTGTGGCCCTGCGGCAAACGATGACCCCCAGAATAGGATTCCGCCCGTTGCCCCCGAGGGGTCGGGCTCTTGACCTACGCGGTTGACAGCTACAAGGGGAAGGCCGTTGGCCACGGCATGTCCTCTCTGCACTGTGATCCATGCCTCTCTCTGCCGGGCTTTCTCTTCCGGAGTGTCGGAACTCTCCCAGCCGATGGCGGTGGGATAAATCAGAATTTCTGCCCCGGCCAAAGCCATCAGGCGTGCTGCTTCGGGATACCATTGATCCCAGCAAACCAGCACCCCGAGTTTGCCAACAGAGGTGGAGATGGGGTTGAAGCCCAGATCGCCGGGGGTGAAGTAGAATTTTTCGTAGTAGGCGGGGTCGTCGGGAATGTGCATCTTGCGATATTTGCCTGCTACCGACCCATCGCGCTCGATGACCACGGCAGTGTTGTGGTATAGCCCCGGGGCGCGACGCTCAAACATCGATGTCACCAGCACCACCCCGGCCTCGGCGGCCGCTCGGCGGTAGAGGTCAAGGGCCTCGGAGTCGAGGTCAACAGCCAGGGAGCAGAGGTCCACGTTTTCCGTCTGGCAGAAATAGAGGCTGTCGTGCAGCTCCTGCAGAATGACCAATTCGGCCCCTTCGGCGGCGCAGCGGTGGATCTTTTCCACCAGACGCCTCCGATTCTCTAATATATTATCTGTGTTATGCTGCTGGATGAGCCCGCAGCGCAAAATCTTTGACATATCAAGGGAGAATTTTTAGACCACAAAATTACAAAAAAAGTCCGGGAGAGAAAAAATTCTGAAAAAAATAAGTGAAAATTTTGGTGGAACCGAAAAAAATGCGTTACTTTGCACACTGTTTTGTGGCTCATCCTGTAAAGCGCCAAAAAAAGATGCATTTGGACGCGATATGAGCTGAGATGCCGGCCTCAAAACCACGCAATCAAAAAAAGAAAACGTCAACGATAAACTAAACAGCCATGTCAAAGATTTGTCAGATCACCGGCAAAAAAGCACTTACAGGCAACAACGTTTCTCACTCGAAACGTCGCACTAAACGTAAATTCAACGTTAACCTGTTCAATAAGAAATTCTATTGGGTAGAGCAAGGTATTTGGATCTCCCTTACCATCTCTGCCGCCGGTCTCCGCACCATCAACAAGCTCGGCCTCGACGCTGCTATGAAGCAGGCCAGCGAAAAAGGTTATTTAAACGACGACATCAAAGTTATAGGTTTCTAATACTCAATATACTATGGCAAAGAAAGCAAAAGGCAACCGAGTACAGGTTATCCTCGAATGCACCGAAC